>NZ_JBEGDJ010000002.1:0-209975 GCF_040191335.1 Nocardioides sp. YIM 152588
ATGGGCCCGCCCGCGGTGCCGCCGCCCCGCGGCCGCCCAGTGCCGGGCGACCTCGGGCGCCCGCCGGTCGGCGTCCGGGGCGGTCTCGACCAGCCCGGCCAGGGTGGCATGCATCCGCTCGCGCCGCGACGGTGGCAGCGCGCCGTACGCCGTCTCGCGGACCAGCGCGTGGGCGAATCGGAAGCGGTCGTCGCCGAGGTCCTGGAGCAGGTCGGCAGCGAGGGCCGGCTCGAGCAGGGCCAGCACCGCGTCCTCGCCCGAGCCGAGGGCCTCGGCGAGCAGGCCGAGGTCGAACTCGCGGCCGATCACCGCCGCGGCCGTGACCGTCTCGGCGGTGCGGTCCGGCAGCTGGGCGATCCGACGGTCGACGACGGCGGCGACGGTGGCCGGCACCTGGTCGAGCAGGTCGTCGAGGTCGGCGTGCTCGTCGCGGGCCAGCCGCCCGTACTCGATGAGGAAGAACGGGTTGCCGTCCGTCCGCCGGTGCAGCGCCTCCATGAGCGCCGGATCCAGCGCCGGGTCCAGCGCCCGGTCGGTCTCGCCGGTGACCGCCGCCAGCAGCCGGGCGGTCTCGTCCGCGGAGAGCCCGGCGACCTCGAGGTCGGTGGCATGCCGCCGCGCCAGTGCCTCGGCGGCCTCGGCCAGCGGGCGGATCCGCTGGCGGGCGCCGCGCCGCCACGTGCAGACCACCATCAGCCGACCGGCGTCGAGGTGGGCGGCGAGGTGGCGGAGGACCCGCAGCGAGGAGGCGTCGGCCCAGTGCAGGTCCTCGAGGCCGAGCACCACGGTGCCGTCGCGGGCCAGGTCGGTGAGCAGGACGCGGATCGACTCCGCGAGCGCGAACCGCGCGGCGTCGTGGTCGGCCCCGCCGACGCCGGCGACCGCCTCGCCGAGCGCCTGCAGCCACGGCCACAGCGGGGGTGCGTCCTCCTCCTGGGAGCACCGCCCGACGAGCACCAGGGCGCCGGCGTCCCGGGCCCGGGCGGCGAACTCGGTCCCGAGCCGGGTCTTGCCGGCCCCGGCCTCGCCCCGGATGGTGACGAACTGCGGCACGCCGCGGTCCGCCTCGGCCAGCGCCGCCTCCAGCACCCCGAGGTGGGCGTCGCGGCCGACCAGCGGCCACTCCGGCAGCACCAGGCGGGCGGGCACCGGCTCGGCGTGCGGCGTTCCCGCGGTGAGGTCGGGGGCGGCGCCGCCGGCGGACCCGTCGGTCGCCGGGGGTGCTGCCGGCAGGTCGTGGCGAAGGATCGCGGTCTGCAGCTCGTTGACCGCCTGGGAGGGCTCCAGGCCGAGCTCGTCGTCGAGCGCGGCGCGGAGCCGGTCGAGGGCGGCGAGCGCGTCGGCCTGCCGGCCGCCGCGCGCCAGCGCCACCGCGAGCAGGGTCCACGGCCGCTCCCGGAGGGGGTGCTCGGCGGTGAGCGCCTCCAGCTCGGCCGCGGCCTCGGCGTCTCGGCCGAGTGCCACCAGCACCGTTGCCCGGTCCTCGCGGGCCAGGGTCCGCAGCTCGGCGAGTCCGGCGCGCTCGGGGACGACGAGGTCGGTGTCGGGCAGGTCGGCGTACGGGGTCCCGCGCCACAGCGCCAGCGCCGCCTCCAGCCGGGGGAGCAGCGCGTCCAGCGCCGCCGGGTCGTTCGCGACCGGGACCGTCCGCCGGGCCAGGGGGCCGAGGGTCGCGTGCGCCTCGCGCACGGCGGCGGCGAACTCCGCCGCGTCCACGCCGGCGCGCAGCAGGTAGCCGCCGTCCACGCTGACCAGGTGGGTCGACGCGCCGCGCGCCGCGAGGCCGGGCTCGAGCAGCCGGCGCACCGCCGAGACGTAGGTCTGCAGGGTGCCCGCCGCGCTGGGCGGGGCGTCGGCGCCCCACAGCGCCTCGATCAGCGCGTCCCGGCCCACCGGGCGGCCGGCAGCGAGCGCCAGCGCGGCGAGCAGCGCGCGGTGCTTGCCGGTCTGGATCTCGATCGCCCGCCCGGCATCGGCCACGACCGTACGGCCGAGCACGCCGACCCACATGGCGGGAGCATAGGCGCGCGGGAGGGCGCGCGGCATCCACCATCTGCGGGCCGCGGTCCCGCTCGCGGGCCGGGTGTCGGTGGTCCGGTGCACGCTGGTCGTATGACCTCCTCCGCCACGCCCGTCACCGGGTTCATCGCGTTCACGATCGACAGCCCCGACGCCGTCCGGTCCGCCGAGTTCTACGCCGCGCTGATGGGCGGGGAGGTGACGGGGAGGTACCCGGAGTACGGCTACGCCCAGATGCAGGCGCTGGACACCACGCTGAACTTCCAGAGCGTGGCCGACTACGGCCGCCCCGAGTGGCCGGGCCAGGCCCACCCGCAGCAGTTCCACCTCGACCTGCGCGTGGGCGACCTCGAGTCGGCGACCGCCCACGCCGTCTCGCTCGGGGCCGAGGTCGCCGCCGAGCAGCCGGAGGGCGCCACCTGGCGGGTGATGATCGACCCCGACGGGCACCCGTTCTGCCTCTGCCCGCCGAGCGAGGCCTGAGGTCGCCCGCCTCCGCCTCGGTTGTGCGGCGACGTAGGTTGGCCGCGTGGTGGGCGACGGGTCGCGGCGGCGAGGGCTGGGGGTGCTCCTGGTGGGGCTGCTCCTCGCCGTCGCGGCATGCTCCGGGGGGAGCTCGGCGGACGGGGCCGGCGAGAGCGGTGGTGGCGGGGGCGCCTCCGCGACGGAGCACAACGAGGCCGACGTCGAGTTCGCCACGGCCATGATCCCGCACCACGCCCAGGCGCTGGTGATGGTCGACGTGCTCCGCGGTCGCACCGACGACCCAACCCTGGAGCAGCTCGCCATCGACATCCGCGAGGCCCAGGCCGCCGAGATCGAGCAGATGGTCGACTGGCTCGTCGCGTGGGACGAGGAGATCCCGGCGACGATGCGCGACCACGTCAACGGTGGCCACGGCATGGGCGACCTCGACCACATGGGCGACGCGATGGAGGGCCTGGAGGACGACCTGCCCGGGATGATGGACGGCGACGACTTCGACGCCCTCGCGGACGCCGACGTGTCCGGGTTCGAGGCGATGTGGCTGACGATGATGATCGACCACCACGAGGGCGCCATCGAGATGGCCGAGACCGAGCTGGACGAGGGGCAGTACCGCCCGACGCGGCGGCTCGCGTCCAGCATCGTGAAGTCGCAGACGGCCGAGATCGAGCTGATGCGGGAGCTGCTCGGCACCTGATGCCCGGAGCGGAGTGCGGGGGAGCCCAGGAATTGGCGAAGGCCCCGCAAGCGGGGCCTCCAGTACCAAGGTATAGCGGCAACCGGGGCTTGCGGCAAGGCCCCCGGGCGGGTGCAGAATCCCCGTTCGCCGCCGCCCGCGGCGATTCTCCGGAAGCCCGCTAGACCACTGGGAGCCGACCCTGACCGTCCCGCCGTCCGCCTCAGCCTTCGCCCTGCCCGCCCGCCTCGCCGCCAAGGCCGACGCGCGGCTGATCGCGGCCGACGAGGCACACCTCGCCGCCGTCGCCGCCAGCCTCGATCACGCGGTCGCCGAGCTGACCGACCGCCTCGACGCCGTACGACGGGAGGCCGGCGGCTCCGCGCAGGACGTGCTCGAGCGCGACCACGAGGTGCGCCGCACCGTCAGCCGGCTGCGCACGCTCCGCCGCTTCGGGATGGACCTCTGCCTCGGGCGGATGGTCACCGAGGACGGGAGGATGGTCTACGTCGGCCGGTCCGGCCTCGCCGACCGCGACGGCGGCCGGCTGCTCGTCGACTGGCGCTCGCCCGCCGCCGAGCCGTTCTTCGCCGCCACCCACGCCCGGCCGATGGGCGTGCGGACCCGCCGCCGGTACCGGTGGACCGGCGGGCGGATCACCGACTACTGGGACGAGGCGCTCACGCCCGACGCCGCGGGCGACCCGGTGGCGCTGGACGAGGACTCCGCGCTGATCGCCAGCCTCGGCGCCAGCCGGTCGGCGCGGATGCGCGACGTGCTGACCACGATCCAGGCCGACCAGGACGCGATCATCCGGGCCGACTCCCGCGGCGCGCTGGTCGTCGACGGCGGCCCCGGCACGGGCAAGACGGTGGTGGCGCTGCACCGGGCGGCGTACCTGCTCCACGCCGATCCGCGCCTGGGGCGCGGCAGCGGCGGGATCCTGGTCGTCGGCCCGCACCAGCCCTACCTCGCCTACGTGGCCGACGTGCTGCCCAGCCTCGGCGAGGAGGGCGTGCGGACCTGCACGCTGCGCGAGATGGTGCCGGGCGGCGCCGCCCTGCCCGCCGAGCCGCATCCCGAGGTGGCTCGCCTCAAGGCCGACGCCGCGATGGCGGACGCGA
Organism: Nocardioides sp. YIM 152588; assembly: GCF_040191335.1. Classification (NCBI taxonomy): domain Bacteria; kingdom Bacillati; phylum Actinomycetota; class Actinomycetes; order Propionibacteriales; family Nocardioidaceae; genus Nocardioides; species Nocardioides sp. YIM 152588. The sequence goes on from NZ_JBEGDJ010000002.1 coordinate 4,306, forward strand.
TCGAGCCGGCGGTCCGCCTCTACGAGGAGGCGCCGACCACGGGCCTGCTCGTGGAGACGCCGTGGGTCGACCTCCGGCTCGGCGCCGCCGACTGGGCCGAGGCGTTCGGGGCCCCGGACCCGAGCACGCCGCACAACGAGGCCCGCGAGCGCGTGCTGGAGGAGCTCGTCCAGATCCTGGTGGACACGTACGTCGCGGCGCTCGAGGAGCGGGTGTACGCGCGGGACCTCGAGGACGGCGAGCCGGACGACGGTCAGGATGCGCCGGGGGACGAGGGGGAGGACGACGCCGCGCCGGTCGCGCCCGAGCGCCTCCGGGCCGCCCTGTTCCGGCACCCGGCGATCCTCGACGCGCTCGGCGGGGCCTGGCCCACGCTCGACCCCGAGGACCTGGTCGCCGACCTGTGGGAGGTGCCCGCCTACCTGCGCCGGTGCGCCCCGCACCTGACGCCCGAGCAGGTCCGCCTGCTCCGGCGCGACGATCCCCGGGCCTGGACGGCGGCCGACCTGCCGCTGCTCGACGCCGCCCGGCTCCGTCTCGGCGACCCCGACGCGTCGCGTCGCGCCCGGCGGCGCCGCGAGGCCGAGGCGGCGCAGCGCGCGGAGATGGACCGGGTCGTCGAGGACCTGGTGGCCAGCGACGACACCGAGATGCGGGTGATGTCGATGCTGCGCGTCGACGACCTGCGCGGCGCCCTGGTCGACGAGTCCGCCACACCCGGGAACGACCCCGACGAGCTGGCCGGGCCGTTCGCCCACATCGTCGTCGACGAGGCCCAGGAGCTGACCGACGCGGAGTGGCGGATGCTGCTGCGGCGCTGCCCCTCCCGCAGTGTGACGGTGGTCGGCGACCGCGCGCAGGCCCGGCACGGCTTCACCGAGACGTGGGCCGAGCGGCTCGCGCGGGTCGGGATGGACCGGGTCGAGCAGGCGACGCTGAGCATCAACTACCGCACGCCGGAGGAGGTGATGATCGCCGCCGCGCCGGTGATCCGGGCGGCACTGCCCGACGCCAACGTGCCCACCTCCGTGCGGCGGTCCGGGGTCCCCGTCGCCCACGGCGACGCCGGCGACCTCGCCGCGGTGGTCGAGGAGTGGCTCGCCGCCCACGACGAGGGCGTCGCGTGCGTCATCGGCGCCCCCGGCTTCGCGGAGCGGCCGCGGGTCCGCTCCCTGACCCCCGAGCTGGCCAAGGGCCTGGAGTTCGACCTGGTGGTGCTGGTCGACCCCGACGCCTTCGGGGAGGGCATCGAGGGCGCCGTGGACCGGTACGTCGCGATGACCCGCGCCACCCAGCGGCTGGTCGTGCTCACCTCGGCCTGACCGGCGGCGAGGGACGCCCTAGGCTCCGCTGGACCGGGTGGAAGAGGAGACCGGGCGGACGAGGAGAGGGAGCGAGCAGCGATGGGCAGCACCGTGCGGGTGACCGAGACCGAGCTGACGGCGCCGGTCGACCTGACCGACGCCCGGGGCCGGCTGAACGCCGCCGCGGTCGGCTGGACCCGGGTGCCGCTGCACCGCACGGACGGCGTCGGCCGCGGCTGGTACGGCCGGGGCCGCAACAAGCGCTGGGAGTACTGGGCGATCACCACGCCGACACACGTCGTGGCGCTGACCGTCTCCGACATCGACTACGCCGCCGTCAACGCCGTGTGGGTCCTGGACCGCGCGTCGGGGGAGGAGATCGGCGCCGACGCGCTGGGTCCGCTCGGCCGGGGCACCCAGCTGCCCGGCACCCTCGGCGCCGGACCGGTCAGCGCCCGGGCTCGGTCGCTGAGCATCGACCTCGAGGAGGTCGACGGCGGCACCCGGCTGCGGTGCCGCACCGACCGGGTCGAGGTCGACGTGGTCGCGCACCGCCCCGCGGGGCACGAGTGCCTCGGCGTGGTCGTGCCGTGGAGCGACCGGCTCTTCCAGTACACGGTCAAGGACGTCGCCCGCCCCGCGAACGGCCGGATCGTCGTGGACGGCCGGGGGGTCGACGTACCGGAGGGTGAGGCGTGGGCGACCCTCGACCACGGCCGGGGCCGCTGGCCGTACGCCGTGGAGTGGAACTGGGGCGCCGGGTCGGGGCGCACCGACGGCCGGGTGGTCGGGGTGCAGGTCGGCGGGAGGTGGACCGACGGCACCGGGTCGGTGGAGAACGCGCTGCTGGTGGACGGCCGGCTCACCAAGATCAGCGAGGAGCTGGTCTGGACCTACGACCCCGCCGACTGGCTGCGGCCGTGGCGGGTCGCCGGCGAGGACGTGGACCTCACCTTCACCCCCGAGCACGTCCGCGAGGACCGCACCGAGCTCGGGCTGATCTCGTCCCGGACGCACCAGGCGTTCGGCACCTGGGCGGGCTCGGTGCGCGCGACCGACGGCGACCGGGTGCGGGTCGATGGCGTGTTCGGGTGGGCCGAGGAGGTCCGGCAGCGCTGGTAGGCCCCGGACTCTGTCCCGATCCCACGATTCCCGGGCCGGGGCGGCGAACCATCGGCACACTGAGCCGGTGGACCAAGTTCGAATTCTCGGGGTCGACGAGCTGGACAGCGGGTGGGAGGACCACCTACCGCGCTTCCGCGTCTACCTGCACGGCAGCGGCGACGACACGACCGCCGGCTGGACGCACGCCTACGACGTCACCGGGGCCGATGCGCTCCAGGTGATCGACTGGGCGCAGCGCCAGGCCGCCGACACCCTCACCTTCGCCGTCGCCCTGGTGGTCGACGACAAGGACCAGGGCCGCGGCCTGGTGTGGCTGGTCGGCATGGACGGCAACGACATGGTCACGACGGCCGCCCAGGAGGACGCGCAGCGGCGGATGCTGCTGCGGCGCTGGCTGCCCGTCGGCGTACCCGTGGCCGACCGGATCCCGTACGACGCCTTCGACCCGTTCGGGAAGCAGAGCGACCTGCGCTGAACCGCGCGCTCAGGCGCCGGCGACGGTGATCGCGCCGGCGGCCATCACCAGCGCCACGACCGCGGAGCGGAACACCCCCGCGGGGAGCCGCCGGGCGATCGCGATGCCCGCCTGGTTGCCGACCAGGGCGACCGCGAGGCAGCCGGCGAGCATCGGGCCGACGGCGCCCGTGCGCAGGTCGGCGTAGTGCCACAGCAGCACGAGCGAGGCGAGGTTGGCGATCAGGAAGTAGCCGGCCAGGTCGGCGATGAAGCCCAGCTGGGGGATGCGCGCCCGGCTCAGCAGCAGCACCGCCGGCGGGCCGTTGAGCGACGTGGTGGTGCTGAGGTAGCCGCCGACCGCACCCGCCGCCAGGGTCGCCCGCGCCGAGGGGGCGGCGGGCTCGCGGCGCGTGGGCAGCGCCATCGCGATGCCGCAGATGATGGTGAGCACGCCGACGGCCGGCTTGAGGTAGTGCTCGGGGAGCATGCTCACGGTCAGCGCGCCGACCCAGGCGCCCGGGATCGCGGCGCCGCCGAGGAGCAGCACGCGGCGGCGGTCCATGTGGGCGCGCAGCTGGACGGCGGCGGAGAGGCGGGTGACCAGGCCGACGACCAGGTTGATCACGACCGCCTCGGTGACGTCGACGCCGACCATCAGCATCAGCGGCGTGGCGACCAGGGCCGCGCCGAAGCCGGTGGCGCCACCGACGATCGCCGCGAACCCGACGCAGATCATCGCGGCCACCAGGACTGTCACGGGAGAAAGTTACGTGCTGGTGACATCGGCCATCAACGCCGAATAGATGAACTATCTATTCGCTTTGACTGAACAGTGCTGGATCATCCGGCGCGGTGCCGGGTCGTGTGCCTGAGGCCCCGGCAGGGCGATGCCTGGGGCACACGACCCGCCCCTCGGGCAGGCAGGCGCGGCCGCTACTCCAGGTCGTGGCGGAAACCGCTGATCAGCCGGTCCCGGATCAGCGCGGCGACCGGGTTGAGCGTGCCCTGGGCGGCCCAGGCGAGCCCGCGCACCCGCTCGGTGCTCACCACCTCGGTGGTCAGCAGCGCCAGGCCGGCCTGGCGGGCCCGGTGGTGGGTGGTGACCGTGTAGCCGACCTGCGCGTGCACCAGCCCGGCCACCGTCTCCTCGACCGAGCTCTGCAGCGCGATCGTCGGCGAGAGGCCCGCGCGCCGGCAGAAGTCCTCGGCGATGGTGCGCAGCACGAAGCCCGGGGTGAACGTCACCAGCGGGATCTCGGCGAGCTCCTCCGACGCGACCGTGCGGCCGGTCGCGGCGAGCGGGTGGTCGGGTGCGACCGCCACGCACGTCGGCTCGGTGTCCAGCTCGACCGCCGCGACCTGGGTCGGCGGTGAGCCGACCGGCCAGGCGACGATGGAGAGGTCGAGGTCCCTGCCCTGCACGGCGCGGACCAGCTGCTCGACGGTGGTCTCGGTGAACTCCAGCTCGACGGCCGGGTGGTCGCGGTGGAAGACCGAGATCGCGTGCCAGATCCGCTGGTTGACCACCCCGGCCGGGAGGCCGAGGCGCACCTTGCCGCTGGTCAGGGCGCCGGCGGCCTGCACCGCGTCCTGCATCCCGTCGAGGTCGGCGAGCAGACGCGTCGCGTGGTCGACGAAGGTCCGGCCGGCCGGGGTGAGCCGGACCGCCCGGGTGGTCCGGTCGAAGAGCCGTACGCCGAGGACGGACTCGACCCGCTTCACGTACTCGCTCATGCTCGCCCGCGAGATCCACAGCGCCTCGGCGGCCCGGGCGAAGCTCGCCTGCTCGGCCACCTCCAGGACCGCGCGGAGGTCGCGCACTTCCAGCTTGGTCTCCACGGGCGTCGCTCCTGACCTCGGTGAAACCCCCGACCGACTGTTCGGTCTGGACAGATACTGTATTCGCTCGTTCGATCTTGATGAACGATGCGGCGCGCGCCATGCTCGACGCCCGTCATTCCCCTGCAGGACGGAGATCCCCGTGGCCACCGACCCCGCCCGCCCGGCGGCCGACAGGTCCACCCGGCGACGGCTCTACGCCGCCGGCGCGGTCGGCACCACCCTCGAGTGGTACGACTTCGCGATCTTCGGGACGATGGCCGCGCTCATCTTCGACGAGCTGTTCTTCCCCGACCTCGACCCGGCCGTCGGCACGATCGCCGCCTTCGCGACCTTCGCCGCCGGCTTCGTGGCCCGCCCGCTCGGCGGCCTGGTATTCAGCCACTACGGCGACCGCCTCGGCCGCCGCGGCGCGATGGTCGCCTCGATGATGCTGATGGGCGTCGCGACCGCGGGGATGGGCCTGCTGCCGACGTACGCCTCGATCGGGATCGCCGCGCCCGCCCTGCTGACGGTGCTCCGGTTCGGTCAGGGACTCGCGCTGGGCGGCGAGTGGGGCAGCTCGGCCGCGCTGCTGGTCGAGCACGCGCCCGACGGTGAGCGCGGCTCCTACAGCCGCTGGGTGCAGTTCGGCGGCGTGCTCGGCCCACTGCTGGCCATGATCACCGTGGTCGCGCTGTCGCTCGGCCTGAGCGAGGCGCAGTTCGAGGGTTGGGGCTGGCGGCTCCCGTTCCTGTTCAGCGCCGTGCTCGTGGTGGCCGGCCTCTACCTGCGGCGGACGCTGCCGGAGGCCCCCGACTTCGAGCCGGCCCACGACGGCGACGGCCGGTCCGGCCTCCCCGTGATGGACGCGATCCGCAACCAGCCCCGCAGCCTGGCGCTGGTCTTCTTCATGCACATCGCCAGCTCGACGATCGCCTTCACGGTCGCGGTCTACGTCCTCTCCTACACCACCGACGAGCTCGGGATGGACCGCGACGCCGTGCTGATGCTGGGCATCCTCGTGATGGCGGTGATGGTCTGGCCGAGCATGCAGGTCTCCAGGATCTCCGACCGTCTCGGCCGCCGGCCGCTGTTCCTCACCGGCAGCCTGCTGCTGGCCGCGATCGCCTTCCCGTTCTTCTGGCTGCTCGACACGCGCAACCTCGCGCTGATCGGTGTCGCCCTGCTCCTCGGCAGCGTCACCAACGCGATCATGTACATGACCGGCGGCGTCTTCTTCATGGAGCTCTTCCCCGCCGAGTACCGCGCCAGCGGTGCTTCGCTGGCCGTCCAGGCGGCCACGGTCGTCGCCGGCGGCACCGCGCCGATGATCGCCGCCTCGCTGCTGGCGTGGAGCGGCGGCGAGAGCTGGGCGATCTCGGCGTACCTGCTGGTCATCGCCCTGGTCGCCTCGGCGGCCGCGTTCCTCGCGCCGGAGACGGCGCACACCCCGGCGGCCGCGGAGGTCGAGCGGGGAGCCGGTGCGCCGGCCGCCGTCACCGGTGTGTGAGGCTGCCGCGGTGGAGAGCAGCACGCCGACCGACCTGATCACCGTCTACCCGGCGCGCCGGGTGATCACGATGGAGCCGGGCAACCCGACCGCGACCGCCGTCGCGATCCGGGGCGGTCGGATCATCGAGGCCGGCACCGTCGAGTCGATGCGGCCGTGGCTGGACGCCCACCCGTACGTCGTCGAGGACCGGTTCGCGGACAAGGTGATCCTGCCGGGCTTCGTCGAGCCGCACCTGCACCCGCTGCTGGCGATGCTGATCCTCACCTGCCGGATCGCCGCGCCGGAGGAGTGGCGGCTCCCCGAGGGCGTGGTGCCCGGCTGCCCGGACCGCGACTCCTACCTCGCGCGGCTGCGCGCGTACCTGGCCGAGGAGCCCGCCGAGCCGCTGCTCACCTGGGGCTACCACCCCGGCTGGCACGGCCGGGTCGGCCGCCCCGAGCTCGACGAGCTGGCCCCGGACCGCCCCGTGGTGGTCTGGGAGCGCTCCGCGCACGGATTCCTCCTCAACAGCGCCGCCCTGGAGTGGCTCGGCCTGGACCGGGAGACGGCCGAGGCCGAGTCCCACGGCCGGGTCGACTACGACCGCGGCCACTTCTACGAGACCGGTGTGACCCCGGTGCAGACCCGCCTGCTGCCGCACGTCGGCACCCCGGAGCGGATCGGCGCGGGGATGGCCCGCACCGCCGCGATGGTGCACGCGGGCGGGGTCACCACCTGCGGCGACCTGGCCACCGGCAGCTTCCTCGGCGTCGACCTCGAGGTGGCGCTGCTCGCGGGCGCCTACGAGAACGAGCAGACGCCGTTCCGGACCTTCCTGGTGCCGTCGGTCGGGCACTTCATGACCCTGAACGGCGAGGACCTGGAGACCACGGTCGACCGGATCAAGGCGCTGGAGGGCACCGGCAGCCACCGGCTGCGCTGGCTGAAGGCGGTCAAGACGTTCGCCGACGGGGCGTTCTTCTCCCAGGCCATGCACCTGTGCGAGCCCGGCTACATCGACGGCCACGAGGGCGAGTGGATGACCGAGCCCGAGGAGCTGCTGCGGATCGCGCGGCCGTTCTGGGAGGCCGGGTACGACTTCTACATCCACGCCAACGGCGACCGCGGCATCGACGCCGCGCTCGACGTGCTCGCCGACCTGGCCACCGCGCACCCCCGCGCGGAGTTCCGCTACGACCTGCAGCACTTCGGCGTCTCCCGGGAGGACCAGGTCACCCGCCTGGCCCGCCTCGGCGCGTCCGTCTCGGTCAACGGCTACTACCTGCACCTGCTCGGGGACAAGTACGCCGAGGAGGGCCTCGGCGCCGAGCGGGCGAACCAGATGACCCGCGTCGGCTCCCTGGTCCGCGCCGGCGTCCCGGTCTCGCTCCACTCCGACCTGCCGATGGGCCCGGTGCAGCCGCTGCTGGCGGTCTCCACCGCGGTCACCCGGCAGTCCGCGAGCGGCACCGTGCGCGGCGAGCACCAGCGGGTCACGCTCGAGCAGGCGCTGCGGGCGATCACCATCGACGCCGCCTGGGCGCTCCACCAGGACCACGAGCTCGGCAGCATCGCCGCCGGCAAGCGGGCGGACCTGACGGTGCTCGACGAGGACCCGTACGACGTGGAGCCGGCCGCGATCCGCGACATCGGCGTGCACGCCACGGTGTTCGAGGGGACGGTCTTCCCGGTCGGCGTCTGACCCGGGCATCCGAAAAACCCCGACCCGCGAGTTGGGGGTTGGCGACACCCGAGTTGCGGGTTGGCGACACCCGAGTTGGGGCTCGACGACGTCCGACCTGCGACCTCGCTGGTCGTTCAGCCGGGATTCGACGGTCGGCAACCCCCAACTCGAGGGTCGGCAACCCCCAACTCGGGGGCTCAGCGGTTGGCGGCGACCCGCTCCGCGAGGCGGACGGCGGCGTGCCGCACCAGGTCGGCCTCGGCCGGGTCGGCCGCGGCCTCCTGCGGGACCAGGCCGGCGAGCAGCCCGGCGGGCTGCGTCAGCCAGATCCAGGCCTTCCACGGGTCCATCCGTGCGGCGAGCAGCGGCTCCAGCACCGGACCCAGCTCCGGGCGCAGCTCGCCCTCGTCATCGAGCTGGAAGCCGGGGACCAGCGTGAGCCCGTCGTGGGCGATCACCAGCAGCTGGTGCCGCTCGGCCGCCTTGTGCACCGCGAACCGGGTCGCGTTGACGGAGGCGCCGCGGAGGCCGGCCAGGTACTCGTAGGTGTGGGCCGGCGTCGTCAGCAGGTGGGCGCGCAGCCGGGCCTCGCGGCGCAGCTGGACCAGCGCGATCGGGACCGCGTGCGTCGGGTCGTCCCCTTCCGCGTGCAGCACCCGGTCCAGCTCGGCGAGCTGGTCGGCGGTGAGCGGCTCGCCCGTGGCCGGGTCGCGCCAGCGCACCACGCCGCCCAGGTCGCGCTCGAAGGTCGGGAGCCCGGCGCCGGCCAGGTAGTCGGCGAGGCCGAGCTCCTCGAGCCACGCGGCCAGCCGCTCGCCCGTCTCCCGGGCGCTCGTCACGCGCGCGGGCGAGCAGCCCGCGGGGTCGGTGCACATGCGCCAAGCGTGCCACCGCCGGGGCGGCGCCTCCCAACCGCGGGCCGCGGTGCGGTCAGTCGGACGGGCTGCCGTCGACCGCCGGCTGCGGGTCGATCTCCGGCGCCGTCCCGGTCGTCTCGTCGGTGGGCTGACCGGCGGGCTCCTCCGTGTCGTCCTCGGTCGGCTCGTCGGTGGGGGCCCCGGTGGCGTCGTCGGTGGGCTCGTCGACCGGGGGGCCGGTGGGGGTCGGCGTGGGCGTGGGGGTCGGCGTGGGGGTGGGCGTCGGCGTAGGGGTGGGCGTCGGCGTCGGCGTCGGCGTCGGCGTCGGCGTGGGCGTCGGGGACGGGGTCTGCGACGCGATCACGATCGCCTCCTGGCCGAACTTCGCCGGCTGCAGGACGTCCGGGGAGCCGTTCGGCCCGGTCGCCGGCCCGGTCGGGGACCCGTCCGAGCCGGGGGTCGTCGTACCGACCGGGAGCCGGACGGGGACGCCGGGCGTGAGGCCGTCGGCGATCCGGTCCGGGAGCCCGTCGGGGACGGTGACCGGGCCGGGGTCGGGCAGGTTCCGCTCGTCCTTGGCGTAGTGCCGGGCGACGCGGATCACGAGGTCGGCGTACCCCTGCGCCGGGTTGTAGCGCACCAGGGCCGCGTGCAGCTCCTTGCGCTGCTTCAGGTCGTCGCCGGGGCCGCACAGGGTGACGCCCGCGGCGAGGGTCGCGTCGTCGAGGTCCTGCGGGTTGCGCTGGCCGTCCCCGTCCGCGTCCACGCCGACCACGGACCACTGGGCGGGGGTGAGCTGCATCGGCCCCATCGCCCGGTCCCAGCGCTCGTCGCCGTCGAGGGTGCCGCGGTCGGTGTCGGGCACCCGCATCGGGGTGGCCCGGCCGTTGAGCGCGACGCTGGTCAGGGCCGGCTTGAGCACCCCCCGCGGTGAGATCCGAGCCCCGTCCACGCCACCGTGGTCGGACTCGACGCGACCGATCGCGGCGAGCACGGTCCAGTCCAGGTGGCACCGGGCGGCCGCGGCGTCGAGCACCTGCTCGGCCCGCTGGTAGGCGATCAGGGCCAGCGGGGGGACCGCGTCCACCGGCTGCGGACCCGCGGCGCGGTCGTAGGGGCGGGCTTCGCTGCGCTGGCGCTGCACGCGCACCACGCCCGGCTTCCCGAAGCGGACGGCGGGGGAGTACGTCGGCGCGGACGGGTCCGGCTCGACCGGCTCCGTCGGCTCCGTGGGTGTCTCCGACTCGGCGCTCTCGACCACCGCCGGGTCCGGCGGACTGGGGCTCGGCGCCGTACCGGCCAGCGTGACGAGCGACGCGCCGCCGGCCACGGCGGTGGCCGAGAGCGCCATCGTCGCGGAGAGGACGAGCGCCGCGCCCGTCAACCCACCGGCCGGAAACGGCGCCCGGCCCCGGCGCGAGGACGGCTCGCGCTCGGGGTCCTGGCGGCTGCGGGTCGGGTCGGCTGGCGTCATCGTCTCTTCAGTGAGGGTCCGGAGGTCCCCAGTCTGGGTTGCGGAGCGTCCGCCGTCTAGGCCATTGGGCGCTCTCCTCACCCATTACAGGTATGTCATCCAAGCGTTCCAGACCAGGGTCCTCCGGCACCCGTGCCCCCGCCGACCGGAGGCCGAGCTGCCGCTCCCTCAGGCGCGCAGCAGGATCTTGCCGCTGCGCCCCGGCAGGAAGTTCGCCGCCGCGGCCGCGCGCGCCTCCTCCAGCGGGTAGGTGGCCTCCACCGGCAGGGTCAGGGAGCCGTCCGAGGCGCGCTGGATCAGCTCGCCGAACAACGTGAGCTGCTGGTCGGCCGGCATCGACGCGGCCACCTTGCTGCCCCAGAAGCCGCGCACCACGGCCTCCTTGAAGATTAGGTCGCCCGAGGAGAGCTCCAGGCGCGGGGAGTTCATCGCGCCGAAGACCACCAGCGTCCCGCCGTCGGCGAGCAGCGCCAGCACCTCGCCCGCGGCCTTGCCCCCGACCGAGTCGACGCCGGCCCTGATCGGGGCGCCGCCGGTCAGCTCGGCGACGCGGTCCGCCCAGCCCTCGGACTCGGTGGAGACGATGTTGCCGATGCCGTGGCCGGCGAGCTCGTCGACGCCGGCGTCGCGTCGTACCAGTCCGACGACGTTGATGCCGCGGGCCGCGGCGAGCTGGGCCACCATCCGGCCGACGGCGCCGTTCGCGGCGTTCTGGAGCAGCCAGTCGCCGGCCTCGAGGTCCAGGGACTCCAGCAGACTGATCGCGCTGAACGGCATCGCGACGAGCTGCGCCGCGACCTCGTCCGGCAGGCCGGGCGGCACCGGGATCAGGCCGGCGGCCTTGGTGACGACGTACTCGGCCCAGGCGCCGAACGCACCGGCCGTGGCCACCCGCTGGCCGGCCTCCAGGCCCTCGACGCCCTCGCCGACGGCATCGATGACGCCGACCAGCTCGGTGCCGGCGCGCGCCGGCAGCTCGGGCTTGTAGCCGTACTGGCCGCGCACGGTCCAGAGGTCGTGGTTGTGGATCGGGGCCAGGAGCATCTTCAGCCGGACCTCGCCCGGCCCCGGCTCGGGGGTGGCGACCTCCTCGACGTCGAGGACGTTCTCCGGCTCTCCGAACTCCTGGTGCACGACGGCGCGCATGATGCTGATCCTTCTGGTGGGGGACGGGTGATCGGTTGGTGCAACCGGCCGCCGCTCCCGGCCATTCCGACGGGGCGCCGTGACGAATCTCGCCGGCGTCGGGCGGCGGCCGCCCGACGCGGGGTTACCGTGGGAGCGGCGGTCCGGAACCGGCCCGCCGAACCGCAGAGACGATCGGGGGTGTGCCGATGATCGACCCGAACGAGTACGGCACGGAGACGTTGCCGCTCACGGACGCGGACCGGCCGGCCGAGGAGCCGGAGATCCCGGACCCGGAGGCGGTCTCCGACGAGCTGGTGGAGCCGGCGCTCGACGCCGACGACCGCGAGGTGGTCGACCCCGACGAGCTCGGCGAGGCCGGCCTCGGCGGTTGAGCCTGGATGAGCGGCGCCCGGATCCCTGCCGGAGCCCGCCCGGGCCGTGCCAGGATCTCCGCGTGGAGAGCGAGCAGGGTCGTCGGTTGCGCGACCTGGCGCAGCTGCGCCGGGTCCGGGACCGGATCGACCGTGAGTACGCGCGACCGCTCGACGTGGAGGCGCTGGCGCGCGGCGCGCACATGTCGGCCGGCCACCTGAGCCGCGAGTTCAAGCGGGCGTACGGCGAGTCGCCGTACAGCTACCTGATGACGCGGCGGATCGAGCGTGCGATGACCCTGCTGCGTCGCGGCGACCTCAGCGTGACCGAGATCTGCTTCGCCGTCGGCTACGGGTCGCTGGGGACGTTCAGCACCCGGTTCACCGAGCTGGTCGGGATGTCGCCGAGCGCCTACCGGGAGCGCGCCGCGTCCGGCGCCGGCGGGCTGCCGCCGTGCGTGTCGAAGCAGGTGACGCGGCCGGTCAGGAACGGAGAAGCGCCCCACGTCGATCCGCACCTAGCGTGAGCGGCATGAGCCTGATCATCCACTACGCGTTCGTCCCCCACACCGACCCCGAGGCGTCGCTGGCCTTCTACCGCGACGTGCTCGGGTTCGAGGTCCGCCAGGACGTCGGCTACGAGTCGATGCGCTGGATCACCGTCGGCCCGCCCGAGCAGCCCGAGACCGCGATCGTGCTGCACCCGCCGGCCGTCGACCCGACGATCTCCGACGAGGAGCGCCGGGTCGTCCTCGAGCTGATGGCCAAGGGCAGCCTGGGCGCGGTGACCCTCGCCAGCGACGACCTCGACGCCACCTTCGCGAAGATCGAGGCGGCGGGCGCCGAGGTGCTGCAGGAGCCGACCGACCAGGACTACGGGGTGCGCGACTGCGCCTTCCGGGACCCCTCGGGGAACCTGGTCCGGATCAACCAGCTGGGCTGACGACCGCCCTCGCCACGTCACATGGATCTTGGCCCCATTTCGGGCAGAAAAGGGGCCGAGATCCATGTGACGTGGGCCTGTACGGCGGCCCCGGAAACGTGCGGAATCAGTGTGTCGCGGCTCACCTCGCGCCGATTTGGACACCACAGACTTCGGGCGCATTCTGATCCCGCAGCGAACGCGACGCCCGCGACGCCCGTCGGGGCGCGTCGCGGGCGCCGTGCCACCAGACTCCGGAGCCAGCCCCACACCGGCTCCGGTCCCGCCCGGGCGCCTCGGCCAATGTCCCGAGATCGAGGCGCCCGGGACCCACGGGCGAACGCCCGGCGCGCTCAGACCCGCAGGTACTCCAGGACCGCCCGCACGCGGCGGTGGCCGTCGACGTCCGCGGGCAGGTCGAGCTTGGTGAAGATGCTGTTGATGTGCTTCGCGACGGCCTTCTCCGACACCACCAGGGCGGTCGCGATCCCCGCGTTGGCGCGGCCCTCGGCCATCAGCGCCAGCACCTCACGCTCCCGCTCGGTCAGCCGGGCGACCGGGGAGTCCTGGCGGCGGTCCAGGACGGCGGCGACCACCGAGGGGTCCAGCACGGTGCCGCCGTCGATCACCCGGCGCAGCGCGTCGACGAACTCGGCGACGTCCGCGACGCGGTCCTTGAGCAGGTAGCCGACGCCGCCCTGGCCACTGGCCAGCAGCTCGCGGGCGTAGAGCTGCTCGACGTACTGGGAGAGCACCAGGACCGGGAAGCCGGGCCGCGCCTCCCGGGCCGCGATGGCCGCGCGCAGGCCCTCGTCGGTGAAGGTCGGCGGCATCCGTACGTCGACGACGGCCGCGTCCGCGTCCGGGTCGGCCAGCGCGCGCTCCAGTCCCGGCAGGTTGTCGACCGAGGCCGCCACCTCGAAACCCTTGGCGCGGAGCAGCTGCTCCAGGCCGGCCCTCAGGAGCGCGTGGTCTTCGGCGAGGACGATGCGCACGGGACCTCCCACCTGACCGTGGTCGGCCCGCCGGGTGGGCTCGACACCTCCATCGTGCCGTCGAAGGCGGCCAGCCGGGCCGCGATCCCGCCGAGCCCGGTGCCGGCGCCGGGGACCGCGCCGCCGCGCCCGTCGTCGCCCACCTCGCCGTGCAGGACGCCGCCGTCGTGGCGCAGGGTGACCCACGCCTGCGTGGCGCGGGCGTGCTTGCCGATGTTGGCCAGGCACTCGGCGACCGCGAAGTAGACGGCCGACTCCACCGGCGGCGGCAGCCGGTCCGGCACCGCCACCGCGACCTCGACCGGGATCGCCATGTCCAGCGCCAGCGCGGAGACGGCACCGCCGAGGCCGCGGTCGGCGAGCACCGGCGGGTGGATGCCGCGGACCACGCCGCGCAGCTCCTGCAGGGCGCTGGACGAGGTCGACCGGGCCTCCCGCACCAGGCGCCGGGCGGCGTCGGGGTCGTCCTCGAAGAGGTCGTCGGCGAGTCCGAGCCCCAGCGCCACGGCCGCCATCCGCGCCTGCGGACCGTCGTGCAGGTCCCGCTCGATCCGGCGCAGCTCGGTCGCCGAGTGGTCGACCACCGAGGCCCGGGACTCGGTCAGCGCGTCGACGCGGCGCTCCAGGCGCTCGGTGCGGCCGGTGCACAGGACGGCCCGGTCGACCGTCGCGCGCAGCCGCATCAGCGGGACCGCGCCGTACCACCAGATCGGCAGCGTCACGACCGCGACCATCAGCACCACCACGACGAGCGACATCACGAAGCCGAGGGTCATCGCCCAGAGCATCCACAGCAGGTCACGCCAGGTCGCGGGGTCGGCCGCCCGCGCCCGCAGGCCCGCCAGCGCCCCCGCCGGGACGGGCAGGTACGGCGACGGCAGGGTGCCGCCGAGGATCCGGGACGCGATCGCGCGCTCGGCTCCGGCCAGGCCGCGGGCGGCGGGGAGCACCGCGATGAGGAGCGGGATGCCGACCCAGACGACCACCAGCACGGCGCTGACGACGCAGAGGACGAGGACGAGGACGACGACGGGGAGGAGGAGGACCTGCAGGGCCGCGTAGCCGGTCACCGCCAGGCGGCCGGCCCCGGGCTGCGCGTGCTCGTCCACCGGGCCATCCTCCCGCGAACCACGCGCGGGTGCAGTGGTGCTGGCACCACCGTCCTGCCGGTGCTGGCACCACCGTCGTACGGGTCCTGGCGCTCCTGACCCCGACCGACCGCGCGCCGAGGCTGGAGGTGACCCGCTCCCCTCCCCGTCTTCCTCCTCCAGGAGTCACGATGTCCCGTACCCCGCTGACGCGCGTGCCGGTCCTCGCCGCGCGCTGGAGCGCCACGCATCCCTGGCGAGCGATCGGCCTGTGGCTGCTGCTCGTGGCCGCCGCGGTCGCGCTCGCGATGACGGTCCCCACCCAGCACACCGTCGACGCCGACTACCGGGTCGGGGAGTCCGGCCGCGCCGCGGCCCTCGCCGACGAGGCCGGGCTGGTGGAGCCGCCGACCGAGAACGTGCTGATCACCGCCGCCGACGGCAGTCCGGACCCCGCCGCCGCGGCGGCCGCTGCCGCCGAGGTGACGGCCGGCATGACCGGGCTGCCCGGTGTGGTCGGCGTCGGCGACCCGGTGCCGAGCGCCGACGGCTCCGCGCTGCTGGTGACGGTCGAGCTGGCATCGGAGGAGACCGATGCCGAGCCCCTGCTGGCGGCGACCGCGGCGGTCCAGGCGGACCACCCCGACCTGGTCGTCGAGCAGGCCGGGGCGAACAGCCTCGACGCCGCCATCGGCGAGCGGGTCGGCCACGACCTGCACACCGCGGAGGCGACCAGCGTCCCGATCACGCTGCTCCTGATGCTGCTCGCCTTCGGCGCCCTGATCGCCGCCGGGATCCCCGTGCTGCTGGCCGCCACCAGCGTCGCCGCGACCATCGGCATCACCGCTCCGATCTCGCACCTGGTGCCCGCCGACATGTCGGTCAACAGCATGATCGTGCTGATCGGGATGGCGGTCGGTGTCGATTACTCCCTCTTCTACCTCAAGCGGGAGCGCGCGGAGCGGGCCCTGGGCCGGACCACCCGGGACGCCGTCGCGATCGCCGCCGAGACCTCGGGCCACGCCATCCTGGTCTCCGGGGCGGCGGTGATGGCGTCGCTCGCCGGCCTCTTCGTCCTCGGCGACGTCACCTTCAACTCGCTGGCCACCGCCGCGATCCTGGTGGTCGCCATCGCGGTGCTCGGCTCGATCACGGTGCTGCCGGCGCTGCTGGTGAAGCTCGGGCGGTGGGTGGACCGGCCCCGGGTGCCGCTGCTGTGGCGCGTCACCGGACGGCTGCGCCGCGGCGCGATCAGCGGGCGCCTGCTGGCCCCCGTGGTCCGCCACCCGGTCGTCGCGCTGGTGGTGGCCGGCGCGGGCGTGGCCGCGCTCGCCGTACCGGCCGCGACCCTCTCCACGCACCAGTCGTCGCTCCAGACGCTGCCCCAGGACCTGCCGGGCGTGCAGACCTACCGGGCGATCACGGCCGCGTTCCCGGCCGAGGGCACGGCCGCGCAGGTGGTGGTCCGCGCGGACGAGGCCGACGCGCTGCCGGCGCTCGCGTCGCTGCGCCGCGCGGCCGCGGCCTCCGGCGACTTCGACGCCGCGGGGGCGGCGGTCCGGACCTCCGCCGACGGCGGGACCAGCGTGCTGTCGCTGCCGATCCCGTACGACGAGTCGGACGAGCGCGCCGCCGACGCGATCGAGACGCTGCGCGACGACCTCGCCCCGGCCGCCCTCGACGGCGCGGGCGAGTGGGCCGTCGGTGGCGACGCCGCGGCGTCGCTGGACTACGCCACCCGCCAGGGCCAGCGGCTGCCGTACCTGCTCGGGTTCGTGCTGCTGCTGACGGCGCTGATGATGGCCGCGGCGTTCCGCAGCGTCGTCGTGGCGGCGGTGTCGACGGCGCTCAACCTGGCCTCGGTGGCGGTCGCGTTCGGCGTACTGTCCGTGGTCTTCCAGCACGGCTTCGGGGAGTCGCTGCTCGACTTCACCAGCCCCGGGTTCGTCATCGACTGGATCCCGATCTTCGTCCTCGTCGTGCTGGTGGGGCTGTCGATGGACTACCACGTCTTCGTGCTCAGCCGGGTCCGCGAGCTCGTCGACCTGGGCCTGCCCGCCCGCGAGGCGGTCCGCCAGGGGATCGCCGACACCGCCGGCGTGATCACCAGCGCGGCGGCGGTGATGGTCTCGGTGTTCTCGATCTTCGCGACGCTGTCGATGATGGAGATGAAGATGATGGGCGTCGGCCTGGCCGCGGCCATCCTGCTCGACGCGACCGTGATCCGGCTGGTGATCCTGCCCGCGGCGCTGGTCCTGATCGGTGAGCGCGCCTGGCCGCGACGTCGCTCCCCGGTGGACGTGGTGGCGGAGGCCTCGCTGGCCGCTACCCGGGTGTAGGGGAGGGGGTAGTCCCTGACGAAAAGCACCCGTTGGCCGGTGTCGGCGGTGCTTTTCGTCAGGGACTACCCCCCACCAGCGGTCGCGGCGACCACCGGCGGGCGTCAGGCGCCGGCGAGCGACAGCTTGAACGCGAACCCGAGGAAGACCGCGCCGATCGCCGAGCTGCCGGCGGCCGAGAGGACCCGCCGGCGGCGGAAGGCGGCGGCCAGGCTGCTGCCGCCGAGGATCAGCGCGCTGAGGTAGATCACGCTGGCCAGCTGGGCGAACGCGCCGAGCACCAGGAACGACAGCGCGGGGTGCGCGTAGGCGGGGTCGACGAACTGCACGAAGAACGCGACGAAGAAGAGGATCGCCTTCGGGTTGATCAGGCTGACCGCGAGCGCCCGCCGGTAGGGGCGCTCGACGACGACCGGCACCGGCAGCCCGGCCTCGGCCAGTACGGCGTCGCGGCGGCTGCGCCACGTCGCCCAGGCGCCCCGGATCAGGCCGACCGCGAGCCAGGCCAGGTAGCAGGCGCCGGCCCACTTCACGAGGTCGAACAGCAGCGGGTTGGCCTGCAGCACCGAGGCCACCCCGGCCGCGGACAGCGTCATCAGCACGGCGTCGCCGGTCCACACGCCGGCCGCGGCGGCGTACCCGCTGCGCGGGCCGCGGCGCGCGGAGACCGAGAGCACGTACAGCGAGTTCGGCCCCGGCAGGAGGATGATCAGCACGAGCCCGACCAGGTAGGTCGGCAGATCGATGACGCCCAGCACCCGCAGAGTGTCGCAGGAGCCGGCGCCCGCGGAGAACTCGTTTTACGCCGGCGCGTCCAGGCGCTCGGACAGGCCGGCCAGGACCGCGTCCAGCTCGCCCTCGACCACCAGCGCGTCGAGGGTGCGCCGGTCCATGAAGCCGGCCGCGGTG
Organism: Nocardioides sp. YIM 152588; assembly: GCF_040191335.1. Taxonomy (NCBI): domain Bacteria; kingdom Bacillati; phylum Actinomycetota; class Actinomycetes; order Propionibacteriales; family Nocardioidaceae; genus Nocardioides; species Nocardioides sp. YIM 152588. Next base: position 22,271 of record NZ_JBEGDJ010000002.1, read on the forward strand.
ATCCCGTCCAGGGTGTCCACCAGCGGCCGCCAGAACCCGTCCTGGTCGAGCAGCCCGATCGGCTTGCGGTGCAGCCCGAGGGTGCCCCAGGTCCAGATCTCGAAGAGCTCCTCCAGCGTGCCGAGGCCGCCGGGCAGGGTAAGGAACGCCTGGGCCCGCTCGGCCATCATCGCCTTGCGCTCGTGCATCGTCGCGACCACGTGCATCTGGGTGCGCTCGCCGTGGGTGCGGGCCCACTCGCGGTCGACCATGAACCGCGGGATCACGCCGTAGACCCGGCCGCCGGCGTCGAGCACGCCGTCCGAGAGGGCGCCCATCAGGCCGGAGGAGCCGCCTCCGTAGACGAGCTCGATGTCACGCTCGCCGAGGGTGCGGCCCACGGCGTACGCGGTCTCGGCGAACCGGGGGTCGCCGCCGTCGCGGGAGCCGAGGAAGACGGCGAGGCGCTGGAGCATGGCCGTGAGGCTAGTGCCCCGAACTTTGAATCCGCACCGATCGTCGCACCCTGGGCGCGCCCCTCGCCGCGTTGGCATCGCTCGGAAGACGCCCGGTATGCTGTCGCGACGCCGCCTTGCGAGCCACGCACCCAGGGCACGACTATCGGCACGGATTCCGCGTTCGGGACACTAGTGCCCGCCCCGGGCGCTGGGCCAACGCACATCCGGCTCACAGGTTTCTCCGTGGATGGGCTCAGGATGTCCCGGTCCACTAGGACCATGCCCGACAGCGACCCCACCGCCCCGCAGTCCCAGCCCGCCCCGCAGCCCACCCCGGAGGCGCAGCCCACCCCGGAGGCGCAGCAGTACTACGGCCAGCCGCTCTACCCGCCGCCGCCGTACCCGCCGTCCCAGGTGTACGGCCCCTCGCGCCACCAGAAGCGCAGGAGCGGCGTCATCCTCGGCACGGCGGGCGCGCTCGCCGTGGTGGCAGCGCTGGGCATCGGCGGTGGCATCGGCTGGGTGGCCGGTCAGCAGCGGTCCGACGCGTCGGTGAGCGCCAGCGCGGACGGCGGTACCGCGACCGTCCCCGGCGACTCGGGGTCGCAGACCGCGCCGTGGGGCCAGGGCGAGATGCCCTCCGTCCCGGGCGACGGGTCGGGCGAGGGGTCGGGCGGCTGGCCGGGGTCGGACCAGGGCGGCTCGTCGGGCACCGACGGGTCCACCGGGTCGGCGGGCCAGGCCACCGCGACCGACGCGCAGGAGGTCGGTGTCGTCCTCATCGACACCACCCTGACCAGCGGCGCGGGCGCGGGCACCGGGTTCGTCATCGACGAGGACGGGACGGTCGTCACGAACTACCACGTGGTCGACGGCAGCACCTCGGTGACGGTGACGATCGCCAGCAGCGGCGAGACCTACGACGCGACGGTGGTCGGCTACAACGAGACCGCCGACATCGCCGTCCTCTCGCTCACCGGCGCCAGCGGGCTCAGCACCGTCGAGCTCGACGACGACGGCGTGCAGGTCGGCGAGGAGGTCACCACCATCGGCAACTCCGAGGGCCAGGGCTACCTGTCGGCCGCGTCGGGCGAGGTGCTCGACCTGGAGCAGGACATCACCACCTCGGACCGCCTCACCGGCGGCAGCAGCGACCTGACCGGGCTGATCGAGAACAACGTGTACGCCGTCAGCGGCGACTCCGGCGGGCCGCTGGTCGACGCCGAGGGCGAGGTCGTCGGCGTCACCGTGGCCACCACCACCGGCGGCACGACCCGCAGCTACGCGGTGCCGATCGACGACGCGATGTCGGTGGTCGACCAGGTCGAGTCCGGTGTCGAGACCGCGACCACCCGGATCGGCCCCAACGCCTACCTCGGCGTCTCGATCTCGACGCAGGGAGCGGCCGGCGGGACGGCCGGCGTCGCCGGCGCGACCGTGGCGGGCGTGGAGTCCGGTGGGCCCGCCGCGCAGGCCGGCCTCACCGAGGGCTCGGTGATCACCGCCGTGGACGGGCGGACCGTCACCTCGGTCGACGACCTGACCAGCGCCATCGGCGACCACGAGCCCGGCGACTCGGTCACGCTGGCCTGGACCGACACCTCGGGCCAGAGCCAGACCGCGACCGTGACCCTGGAGGCGTCGCCGATCGCCTGACCGGTCCTCCCCGGGCTGGTTCGCCCGCGTCACATGGATTCTGGCCCCCGACACGCCGGTGGAGGGGGCCAGAATCCATGTGACGCGGCGCCCGCCCCGGCTCGCCCCCTGTCGGTGCCGCGGGCGAGGATGTCCCGGTGACGATGCGAGGGTTCTGGGCAGCGCTGCCCACCGAGGGCCGCTGGCTGCTGTCGACCGTCGCGATCCAGACCCTGGGTCGCGGGCTGACGCTGCCGTTCACCCTGATCTACCTGCACGAGGTGCGGGGCTTCGACCTCGGCCTCTCCGGGGTGCTGATGGGGCTGATCGCGTTCGCGGGGCTGCTGGTCACCGGGCCGGGCGGCGTGCTGACGGACCGGTACGGCGCCCGGCCGGTGCTGCTGTTCGGCATCACCTGCATGATCGTCGGCAACGCCCTGCTCGCGTTCGCCACGACCCCGGCCGTGGCCGCCGTGGCGCTGGTGCTGATCGGCATCAACTTCGGCGTCTCCTGGCCGGCGTTCAACGCCTTCATCGCCTCGATCGTCACCGGCGACCTGCGTCAGCAGTACTTCGGCGTGAACTTCGCGCTGGTCAACCTCGGCATCGGCGTCGGCGGCGTCGTCGGCGGCCTCTACGTCGACGTGCACGAACCGTCCACGTTCACCACGATCTTCCTGGCCGACGCCGTCTCGATGCTGGTCCCGATGGGGCTGCTGCTCGGCCCGCTGCGCCACGTCCGCGGTGCCGCCGCCGCGCCCGGGCCGGAGGAGGGTGGCGCCGAGGCCGCCCCGGTGAGCTACCTGGCGATCCTGCGCCAGCCCGCGGTGCAGCGGCTGACCGTGATCACCTTCATCGGCGTCTTCCTCGGCTACGGGCAGCTGGAGGCCGGCTTCCCGGCGTTCGTGCGACAGGTCGCCGACGTCTCCACGTCCGCGATCGGTATCGCGTTCGCGGTCAACACCGCGGTGATCGTGCTGCTGCAGTTCGCCGTGCTGACCCGGATCAGCGGCCGGCGGCGTACCCGCGTGATGATGGTGATGGCCGCGATCTGGGCGGTCGCGTGGCTGCTGCTGGGCAGCACCGGTCTGGTGCCCGGCAGCGCGGCGGCCGTCGTCGGCGTTCTGGCCTTCATGGCGGTCTTCGCGCTCGGCGAGACGCTGCTGCAGCCGACGGTGCCCGCGATCAGCAACGACCTGGCCGCCGACCACACGCGCGGCCGGTACAACGCGATCAACGCCGGCGCCTTCCAGCTCGGCGCGATCACCGGCCCGGTGGTCGCCGGCTTCCTGCTCGACCTGCAGCTGCCCGGCGTCTACATCGCGGTGATGGTGGCCGGCTGCGGCGTGATCGCGGTGCTCGCGCTCGGCCTCGAGCGGAGCATCCCGGCGGTCGCGAACGGGGTGGGTGCGCCGCGCCTTGAGGGTCGGGGGATGCTGGAGTCCGATCCCGTTCCGGAGGACTGATGAGCGTCACCGATCCCGCGCACACCGACTTGATGGAGGAGCTGGCCGAGGCCGGCCCGGTCCACGACCTGGTCCCCGAGGAGGCCCTGTACCGGACCCTCCAGCGGTTCCGGCTGCCGTACAAGTTCGCGCTCGACGAGATCACCACCAAGATCTCGATCCTGCGGCAGGAGTTCGAGGAGTCCCACGACCACTCCCCGATCGAGCACGTGCGCACCCGCCTGAAGACGCCGGAGAGCGTGATCGACAAGGTACGGCGGCTCGGGCTCCCGGCGACGCTGAGCAGCATCGAGGCGCAGGTGCGCGACATCGCCGGCGTGCGCGTGGTGTGCCCGTTCGCGTCCGACGTCTACTGGATCAGCGACATGCTGACCAGCCAGCCCGACCTGACCGTGATGGAGGTCGAGGACTACATCATCAACCCGAAGGAGAACGGGTACCGCAGCCTGCACCTGCTGGTGACGATCCCCGTCTTCCTCTCCGACCGCACCGAGCACGTGCCGGTCGAGCTGCAGATCCGCACCATCGCCATGGACTTCTGGGCGAGCGTCGAGCACAGCATCTACTACAAGTACGACGGCACCGTCCCCGCCGGCCTGGCCGACGAGCTGAAGGTCGCCGCCGAGACCGCCGCGTCGCTCGACGCCACCATGAGCGACCTGCGCAGCGAGGTGCGGCCGGACCGGTAGGGCCAGTGGTCGACCGTGGCCGGTGGTGGGTCGGGTCGTGTGCCTCAGGCTTCACTGTCGTCGCAGCGGACGGGTGCTTCAGTCACTTGACGGGCGTTGCAATGCCTGTCATGTGAGGGAATCACCGGTCGACCGGTGATTCCGACGCGAACGCCTCACCCCACCAACCCCAGGCTCCCCAGGTCCCGGATCGCCTGGCACGACCGCTCCACCATCACCGCGAACATCGCGTCGCCCCGCTCGGTCCGCGCGCCGTAGGCGCACCCGAAGACGGCGATCAGCGGGCCCTGGAGCATCGCGTAGCGGTAGTCGTCCCACGCCAGCGCGCCGTCGTACCCCGTCACGCCGTGACCGAGCAGCGCCCGGTGGTAGGCCGCGACCAGGTCGCGCTCCTCGCGGCGCCGGTGCTCGACGTCGAGCGAGGTGCCGAGGAAGAACGCCAGGTCCCGGGCGGGCAGCCCGAGGGAGAGCGTCTGCCAGTCGACGGCGAGTACGCCGGGGGCGTCGTCGGGCGGGAACAGCAGGTTGTCGAGCCGGTAGTCGCCGTGGACCAGCCCGAACCGCTCGGCGCGGCCCAGCGACCACGGCCCGATCACCTCGGCGACCTCGCCCAGCGTCGTGACGCACTCCCGGGTGATCCGGTCGCCCATCAGGTCGACGAAGATCTCGGTCGCGGTGCCGTAGAGCTCGGCCATCTGGTCGGCCTCGGCCTGGCCGTTGATGCTGAGGCCGTCGATCTCGAGGAGGGTCGGGTCGCACCAGCGGGGTCCGTGCAGGCCGGCCAGGTTGACCACGGCGTCCAGCGCCTGGGCGCTGCTGCACCCGGCGAACTGGTCGCCCTGCCCGGCCGGCGCGGCGTCGGCCATCACCAGCGTGAACGCCGAGCCGGTGTCGTTGGTGGCGGCGAGGTGGCACGCGGGCACGGCCACCGCGACAGTGGGGGCGATCTCGTCGTAGAACCGCACCTCGGTGCGGTAGACGTTGGCCAGCAGCTCCCGGGCGGCCGGGTCCTCGGCGGGGAGCTTCACGAGCACCGTCCCCGGCAGCCCGGCGCCCGGCGCGGCCGTCACCCGGACCCGGTAGCAGGTGCCGATCTGACCGGTGCCGACCCTGGTCACCTCGACCGACTCCACCGCCTCGCCCAGCGCGGCGCGTGCCCACTCGACGGTCAGCTCCTCGGCCGTGCTGACCAGGGTGCTGGGGGCGGTCGCCCGCTGCGGGCTCATCGCATCCACCCGGGGTTGGCGGGCAGCGGATCGAGCGCGGGCGGCCGGATCTCCCGCCACTCCTTGAGCACGGGTGCCAGCTCGGTCGGCGTGGCCCCGTGCAGGATCACGCTGTCGGCACCGGCGTCGAGCTGGTCCTGGATCCGGGCCGCGCACTCGGCGGCGGAGCCGGTCGCGGACGCGGCGAGCCACTCGGCCGGCAGCACGTCGTCGCGCAGGTGGCTCAGCTCCTCGACCGTGCCGACCGCGTCGAAGGCGCCCGGGTAGCCCTGCACCAGGTCGTCGTTCCGGAACCGCTCCAGGTCGGCGAGGTCCCAGCCGTTCGCCCGGACCAGCACCTCGCCGTACCCCTGCAGGTACGTCGCCAGCCGGCCGACCAGCTTGCGCAGCCGCAGCTCGGTGGGGATGTCGTCGGTGACGGTGGCGAGTACCGACCAGATCCGGACCGACGCGGGGTCGCGCCCGGCGTCGGCGGCGGCGTTGCGGATCGTCTCGACCGCGCGGCGCAGGGTGTCGTCGGTGAAGAAGGTGTGCAGCACGACCCCGTCGGCGTGGCGGCCGGCGAGCTCGAGGGTCCTGCCCCCGATCGCCATCATCAGCACCGGGATGTGCTCGTCGAAGCTGCTGTCCTGGCTCAGGTAGGGGAACGTGCCGGCCGGGCCGTCGTGCCCGACGACGCTCCCGCCGGACCACAGCGTGCGCAGGATGCCGATGGTGTCGACGAGCCGTGCGCCGGTCACCCGGGGCACGCCCATCACGTCCCAGAGGAGGTCGAAGCCGCGGCCGAGGCCCAGCGCGTACCGGCCGCCCGAGGCCCGGTGCAGCGTGGTGGCCATCGTCGCGGTGACCATCGGGTGGCGGGTGTGCGGGTTGGTCGCCGCCGTACCGATCCCGATCCGGGTGCTGACCGCGGCCGCCATGCCGGCCATCACCGCGGCGTCCTTGACGTTGAACCGCTCGGAGAGGAACACCGACCCGAGCCCCAGGGCCTCGGCCAGCCGCACCTCCTCGAGCAGGTCGTGTGGTTGCGCGCTGTGCCCGGCCAGGCCGTAGCAGCCGAGCTCGGGGAACTCCTGGACGTCCATGCCTACCCTCCCGCGGCGGGCCGCGGTGCCCGCGTGCCGGCAAGGGTAGAACAGGTTTCAGTGAAAGCAACAGGTGTCTGGTCGGTTGATCAGATCCGGATGGTCGGTTGTTCGAGGAAGCGGGAGCCCGGCCGTGTGCCTCAGGCGTCACGCCGGACAGGCACTTCGGTCGCTTGACGGGCGTTGCATTGCCTGTCAAGCGACCGAATCACCGGTCGACCGGTGATTCCGACCCCACCCGACCCCTACGCCTCCACGCGCTCCCGCACCGGCGAGCTGTACACCAGCGCCGGGTCGTCGGCGGACGCCCCGAACACCTTCAGGTCGCGGAAGTAGTTCATCTTCAGCCGCCAGGGCTCGACCGACCCCTGCTTGGGGAACTGGTCGACGCTGCGCAGCACGTAGCCGGCGGCGAAGTCGAGGAAGGGCTCCTCGGCGACCGACGGGTCGCGGCGCGGCACCACGATCGAGGTGCCGGTCGACTCCATGTGCTGCAGCACCCGGACGACGTACTGGCAGACGAGGTCCGCCTTGAGCGTCCAGGATGCGTTGGTGTAGCCGACGATGAAGGCGAAGTTCGGGATGCCGGAGAGCATCGCGCCCTTGAACGCCATCGTGTCCGGCAGCGCGACGTCACGGCCGTCGACGGCGAGCGACGCGCCGCCGAAGGCGAGCAGGTTGAGGCCGGTCGCGGTGACGATGATGTCCGCCTCGAGCTCCCGGCCGGACTTCAACAGGATCCCGTTCGACGTGAAACGGTCGATGTGGTCGGTGACGACGTCGACGGTGTGCTTGCGCAGCGCCTTGAACAGGTCGCCGTGCGGCACCGCGCACAGCCGCTGGTCCCACGGGTCGTACGGCGGCTTGAAGTGCTCGTCGAACGAGACGTCGTCGGGCAGCTGCCGCTCGACGCCCTTGCGCAGGATCTTGCGCGCCAGCTCGGGGCGGGCCTGGCAGAACTCGTAGAACCAGGTCCGGGTGGCGATGTAGCGGGCCCGGACCAGCGGCGCGGCGATCCTGGTCGGCAGCCGGGTCAGCATCCGGTAGGAGAGCGGGTCGCTGCCGGGCTGGCTGATCACGTACGACGGGGTGCGCTGCAGCATCGTCACGTGACCGGCACCGGACTCGGCGAGCGCCGGGATCAGGGTCACCGCGGTGGCGCCGGAGCCGATCACGACGATCCGCTTGCCCGCGTAGTCGAGGTCCTCGGGCCAGTCCTGCGGGTGGATCACCTGGCCGGTGAACTCCTCGACGCCGGCGAACTCGGGCGTGTAGCCCTCGTCGTAGGAGTAGTAGCCGCTGGTGGAGAAGAGGAAGCCGCAGGTCAGGAGCACTGTCTCGACGCCGCCCTCCGCGCTGCCGCGCTCGACGGTGACGGTCCACCGGGCGTCGGCGGTGGAGAAGTCGGCGCGGACCACCTTGTGGTGGTAGCGCACGTGCTCGTCGATGCCGTTCTCGGCGGCCGCCTCCTCGAGGTAGGCGAGGATGTCGGGGCCGTCGGCGATCGACTTCCTGCCCAGCCACGGCTTCCAGTTGAAGCCGAGCGTGTACATGTCGGAGTCCGACCGGATCCCCGGGTAGCGGAACAGGTCCCAGGTGCCGCCCATCGCCCCGCGCGCCTCGAGCAGCGCGTAGCTGCGCTCGGGGAAGGCCTTGCTCACGTGGTAGGCGGCGTCGATGCCGGAGAGGCCGGCGCCGACGATGAGGACGTCGAGGTGCTCGGTGGCGCCATCGCTCACCGGGTTGCTCACGCGCTTGCTCACGGGGGTCACGCTCCTGGGGTGGTGGTCGGGGAGGCGAGCAGCGCGAGCAGCTGCTCGACCGGTACGTCGGGGAGGTCGATGCCCTGGTCGGCGGCCATGCCGGTGATCTGGCGCCAGATGTTGCGGGAGAGCATCTCGATGAACTCGCCGGTGGGCGGGCGGAGCTCGGCCCGGGAGGCCCAGCGCTTGGTGGTCTGGAAGCCGCTGCCGATCAGCCCGAAGACGAACGGGTCGAGGGCGTCGCGGCTGTCCTCGGGCAGGTCGGTACCGAGCACCTGCACGACGGAGTGGATGAGCAGCTCGACCCGCTCCGCGACCTGCTGCAGCGCCTGCTCCAGCGGCGTCGCGTCGCGGCCGGAGGGGCCGCCGGAGAGGTCGCGCTCGACGAAGCGGACGAGCGCCGGGTGGGCCACCATCCACTCCACGAAGGTGGCCACGATCCGGTGCGTGATCTGGCTGGGCGTGCCCTCGAGGCTCATCGCGGCGATGACGGTGTCGCCCGCGCGGCGGCAGATCTCGGTCTGCACCGCGAGGTCCAGGTCGGTGCGGTCGTCGAAGTGGCGGTACAGCACGGTGCGGTGGATGCCGGCGCGGTCGGCGATCTGCTGCACGTGGATCGCCTCGCCCGGCGGGTGCTGCTCGAGCACCTCGACGGCCGCGTCGATCACCACCTGGCGCCGCTCGCGCTTGTGCTTCTCCCAGCGCAGCTGCCGGCCGTCCTTGGCGCGGGCGCCGGTCATCGGGAGCCGGCCCCGACCGGGCCGCCGCGGCGGCGCTGCCTCTCCTCCACCCGCACCGCGGCCAGCGGCGCGGGCAGGCCGGCGTCGAGGTCGTCGAGCAGGCCGGCCACCGTCTCCTCGGCACAGGACTTGTTGGTGCCGATGAAGCCGACGGCGCCGCGCTTGATCCAGCCGACGACGTAGACGCCGGGCTCGACCCGTCCGGCGTCGTTCGGCACGGTCCCGGTGGCCTCGTCGAAGGGGAGGTCGGTGACGGGGAGGCCGCGGTGCCCGATCGAGCGGACCACCAGCCCGGCCTCGATCGTCGAGGTCCGCTCGGTCGGCACGGCCCGGACGGAGCCGTCCGCGGCGCGCTCGAGCCGGTTGTGGACCACGCGCACCCCCTCGACCCGGGACTCCCCGAGGAGCTCGACCGGCGAGACCCCGAAGCGGAGCACGATCGTACGTCGGTCCGGCCCGCGTCCCGGGGCGTTCCCGGCCGGCCCCGTGGCGATCGTCCGCTCCGCCAGCCCGGCCAGCAGCCGGGACCGGGTGTCGGTGCCCGTCAGGTCCGCGGGGTCCGCCTCCACGACGACGCCGACCCTCCCGGCCTCGGCCAGGGCGGTCAGCCCGATGAGCTCGGGGACGGTGAAGGCCGCCTGGGCGGGGCCGCGGCGACCGAGGACGACCACCTCGCGCACGCTGCTGGTGCGCAGCCGCGCGAGCGGGCCCGCGGCGAGGTCCGTGCCGACCAGGGACTCCGGGTCGGCGGTGAGGATCCGGGCCACGTCGAGGGCGACGTTGCCGTTGCCGACCACGACCGCGCGCTCGTGGTCGAGGGGGACCTCGAGGCCGGCGCGGTCCGGGTGGCCGTTGTACCAGCCGACCAGCTCCGTGGCGGGGACCGATCCGGGCAGGTCCTCCCCGGGGACGCCGAGCCGGCGGTCGGCGGAGGCACCGACGGCGTACACGACCGCGTGGTAGCGCCGGCGCAGGTCGGCCAGGGTCACGTCGCGGCCGACGTCGACCCCGAGCCGGTACCGGAAGCCGGGCTGCCGCTCGATCGCCGAGAACAGGCGGGTGACCCGCTTGGTCGTGGTGTGGTCGGGAGCCACGCCGAAGCGGACCAGCCCGTGCGGCGTCCCCAGCCGCTCGTAGACGTCGACGCCCTCCACCTCGGGGTGCTTGAGCAGCTCGTCCGCGGTGTAGAGGCCCGCCGGGCCGGCGCCGACGACCGCGACCCGGAAGGGTCCGGTGCGCGACAGGCGGCGCTGGGGCGGCACGACCGCGACCGGGGTGCGGTCGGCGTGCGGGAAGACCTCGTAGTACTCGGCGTTGAGCGCCAGGAACGGCTTCTCGCCGGCGGCGAGGTGGGTGTCGGCCTTGATCGCGCCCACCGGGCACGCGGTGACGCAGGCGCCGCAGCCGACGCAGGTGGCGGGGTCGATGTGGACCATCTCGGCCTCGGCGAAGCCGGGCTCGCCGGGGGCGGGATGGATGCAGTTGACCGGGCAGGCGACGACGCAGGAGGCGTCGGCGCAGCAGGACTGGGTGACGACGTACGGCACGGGCGGTTCTCCGGGTGGGGTGCTCGGCCGGCGGCTCAGGAGGCGGCCGAGGCGGGCTCGCTGCGGAACCGGGAGGGGCGGCCGTCGATGTCGAGCGCCTTCCAGACCCGGCGCGCGGCGGGGTTCATCAGGCCGGTGGTGGCGGCGAGCATCCGGACGTCGCCGAAGAGGTCGCGCAGGAACTTCTGCGACTCCGGGGACTCCCAGTAGACCTCCTTCATGACGTCGTCCGGGATGCCCATCGCCCGCTGGGCGCGCTTGCTCGGCCGCAGGATCTCGGTGGCCAGCCACTTCATCAGCACCGGGACGATGAGGGAGAGGGCGAAGCGGTCGATGCGCCGCAGCTGGGGGGCGTGGTTCTCGATGTACTGGTGGGCGAAGCCGATGTGGCGGGCCTCCTCGGCCACGTGGATCTGCATGATCCGCTGCAGCAGCGGGTGCATGTCGTCGCCGGCGCGCAGGATCGCCTTCTGGACGTGGTCGATCGGCTCCTCGCCGGCCAGCACGCCGAAGAAGAAGGCGACCGGGACGACCTTGGCGGCGAGCGGCAGGACGGGCGCGAGCAGGTGGAAGAGCAGGCTGCCGCCCTTGACCTTCTGCCCGGAGCGGTTGACGAACTCCTGGAACATCTGGGTGTGGTGGCACTCCTCGGTCGCCTCGTGGGTGGCGTACCGGAACTCGGCGGAGCCGTTCTTGAGCCCGAAGGCGTAGTTCATCAGGCCGGAGATCAGGATCTGCTCGAACTGGAGGCCGACCTTCGTCACGTTGGCCTGGCGGTAGAGACCGATCCGGACCTGCTCGGCGACGGGGAGCGAGCGGTACCACTCCGTGCGGCCGAGCACGTCGGCCACCGGCAGCACCCAGCGCACGTCGGTCGGGTCGACGGCGTGGTCCGGGTCGTCCCAGTCGATGTCGAGGAACGCGTCGAAGTGCTGGTGCACGGACGCCTCCGAGAGCGTCCGGAGCGTCTCCTCGTAGGTCATCCCGTCGGTGGGGGTCGCGGGGATGGTCTGGGGGCGGTGCTCCTGGGTCGCGGTCATCGGCGGCCACCTCTCGTCATCTCGTCGTCTCGTCGTCGAACCGTCGGCGTGGGCGGATCCGGGTCGGGATCCGCGCCGCTCGGCGCCGTCTGGTCTGCGCGGCTGGTGAGTGCAACACCGTGTTGCACTCACCCGAAGTTAACGCAACATGGAGTCGCAGGCAACGGGTGCCGCCCGATGTTTTACCCGCGGCCCCGGAGTCACGCGGGCGAGGGCGACCGGTCGGCCGCCGGGCGCGCGGCCAGCACCGTGAGGCTGGCCGGCAGCATCAGCGCCACGAGCACGAGGAGCGCCTGCAGCGTCCCGGCGCGGTCCGCCAGGAGGCCCAGCGCCGGCGGCCCGGCCAGGAAGGCGGCGTACCCGATGGTGGAGACGACGCTCACCCGCTGGGCCGACCGGGCGGGGTCGTCGGACGCCGCGCTCATCCCGACCGGGAACCCGAGCGAGGCGCCGAGGCCCCAGCTCACGATGCCGAGCGCGACCGGGACCGGCGAGCCGCCCAGCACCACCAGCAGCACCCCGACGGCCGTCGCCGCCGCGCACCCCCACAGGACCGCCGCCCTGCCGAACCGGTCCAGCACGACCGGACCCACCAGGCGTCCGGTGGTCATCGCGCAGACGAAGAGCGAGAAGCCGGCGACCCCGACCCAGTGGCGCACGTCGTACCCGTCGATCAGCGCGAGCGAGAGCCAGTCGTTCGCGATGCCCTCGACGAGCGCGAACGACAGCACCATCGCGCCGATCGCCAGGGTGCGGGGCTCGAGCCAGACCGAGGGCCCGCCGCGCCCCGACCCTTCCCCGGCTCCACCGGCCAGGCGCTCGGTCGGGAGGAACGACGCGGCGCCCCGCCACGCGAGCGCCCAGGCGACCGCGACCGCCGGGCCGACGTGGAGCAGGAGGGGCACGTGCAGCGCCGCCATCGGGATGCCGAGCGCGGCCCCCGCGATGGATCCCCCGCTCCAGGCGGCGTGGAAGCGGGGCATGATCGTGCGCCGCAGCCGACGCTCGACCTCGGCGCCCTCGACGTTCATCGCGACGTCCCACAGGCCGGTGCCGGCGCCGTGCGAGAGGAATCCGACCGCCGTGACGGCGACCGCCCCGGTCGTCGCGCCGACCATCGCCACGACGAGGCCGCCCGCGACCAGGCAGGCGCCGAGCCGGACGACCGTCGCCGCGCTGGTGCGGTCGATCGCCCAGCCCGCCGACGGCATCGCGACGATCGAGCCGAGCGCGATCGCGAACAGCAGCAGCCCCAGCGCGGCGTTGTCGAGGCCCAGCCCGGCGCGGATGTCGGGCAGCCGCGAGACCAGCGTGGCGAAGCAGAACCCGGCGAGGGCGAAGCTGGCCGCGACGGCGTTGCGGGTGCGGGTCAGCGACGTCACCGCACCAGCGTTCCCGATGCGGCGGGGGGCGCCAAGCACGTCCGCCTGTCGCGACGGTTCCCGCCCGTGCGACGCCGTGCCCTAGGCTGGGCCCCGAGCGAGAGGGAGTAGTCCCCAACGGTCGCGTCGACATACTGACCCCGCCCAGCACTGCTCGCGGTGCTGAAGCGGAGTCCGGCGCGGCAGGCCATCAGACGCGTCGGATGGCGGACGAGACTTTCGACCAGACACCGTCGACCCGTCACGGGCGGGCGACGAAACCCGAGTGGGGTGCCTGGTCGAGGGCGTCCACCAGGGTTCCTCCGGCCGGCAGCCGGAGAGAGAACCATGTACGCATTCCTGTTGAGCACCGCCGTCATCTTCGTCGCCGAGCTCGGCGACAAGAGCCAGCTGATGGCGATGACGTTCGCCGCCCGCTACCGGGCCCGCGACGTGCTGATCGCGATCACCGCCGCCACCGCCCTCGTGCACCTGGTCTCGGTGGGCATCGGCTACTTCATCGGCGACGCCTTCGCCGACTCCCAGCACATCATCGAGATCATCGCCGGTGTCGCCTTCCTCGGCTTCGCCGCCTGGACGCTGCGCGGCGACGAGCTCACCGAGGAGGAGGCCGCCAAGGCCCGCAACAGCAAGGGCATGGCGATCGTCGCGGTCGGCACCGCCTTCTTCCTCGCCGAGCTCGGCGACAAGACGATGCTGGCCACGATCACCCTGGCCACCCAGGAGGGCTGGCTCGGCACCTGGATCGGCTCCACGGTCGGCATGGTCGCCGCCGACGCGCTGGCCATCGCCGTCGGCGCCGTCCTCGGCCGCCGGCTGCCGGAGAAGGTCATCTCCTACGGCGCCGCGGCGCTGTTCGCGCTCTTCGGCGTGGTGCTGATCCTCGGTGGCGCCGGGGTCTTCTGAGCGGTCGGTGGACGGGCTCTGAGCGGGGTCGTGTGCCTGAGACCCGCGCATGGGCGGGCGTCAGGCACACGACCCGGTCCCGGTCGGCGCGCGCGGGCGTCGGTGCCCGCGCCTACGCTCGGCGCATGGACCTGGAGTTCAGCGGCGACGTCTTCGAGTGGCGCGGCCCCGCGCCGTTCTACTACGTCGCCGTGCCCGAGGACGGGAGCGACGCGATCGGCGACATCGCCCGCGACGTCACCTACGGCTGGGGCTGCATCCCGGTCCGTGCCCGGATCGGCGAGGTCGAGTGGGAGACGTCGCTCTTCCCGAAGGACGGCCGCTACCTGGTGCCGCTGAAGGTGGCGGTACGACGGGCGGCCGGCGTCGAGCCGGGCGACCCGGTCGTGGTGGGGCTGACGGTCGGCGGGCCCGCCTGAGCGGCCTGCCGCGGAGCCGGGTTCGGCCGACCGTACTCAGCCGACCGGGCGCGGCCTGAACTCGACGGGGTCGTTGCGGTAGGACTCCAGCGTGGCGCGGACCTCGTCGCTGACCGGCCACGCGGCATCGGTGCGCGTGTCCCAGAGGACCAGCGTGCTCTCCGCGGTGACCGCCGGAGCGTGGTCGGGCGCGACCCGCAGCTCGTAGTCGACCGTGATCGAGGAGCGCCCGACGTGCGCGACCCACATCCGGACCAGGAACGGCTGGAAGGGCTGGAAGCGCATCTCGGCGTGGTACTCGGCGCGCTGCGACCCGATCAGCATCGTCACCGGCTCGGGGAGGTCGCGCAGCAGACCCGGCCGACCGTCGCCGCCCGGCAGCGGCGCGTGCCGGAAGTAGAGCAGCCGGGCCTCGTCGAGGACGCGCATCGCCTCCACGTTGTCGACGTGCCCGCCGAGGTTGACGTCGCGCAGCCGCGCCTGGATCTCGCAGTCGAAGACCATGCCCACGCGCGGCATCCTCGCAGCCGTCGTGCGGGCGGTGGTCCCGCGGTGCCGTTCCACGGGACAGGTCCCGGGCGCCCAGGGCTAGCGTGTGCCCATGGAGCAGATCACAGCGCAGCAGTTCTCCGAGGCCGAGGGTGTCGAGGACTGGCGGGTGCTGTGGTGGCGGGCGTTCGCCGTCTTCCGCACGCGGGACTTCGCCACCGGCCTGGCACTGGTCAACGAGATCGGGCGCCTGGCCGAGGCGGCCGACCACCACCCCGACATCGAGATGCGCTACGGCCGCATCGAGGTCCGGCTGGCGACGCACTCCACGATGTCGCTGACCGACAAGGACCTCTCCCTGGCCCGCGAGATCTCGGCCGCGGCGCGCGAGCTCGGCGTGGAGGCCGAGCCCACCGCGATCCGCACGTGGGAGTTCGCGCTGGACGCGCTGAACGTGGATGCGGTCCGCGACTTCTGGTGCGCGGTGCTCGGGTACGAGAAGGTCGGCGACTCCGACATCGCGGACCCGCTGGGCCTCTACCCGCCGGTCTTCGTGCAGCAGATGGACGAGCCCCGCTCGGGCCGCGACCAGATCCACATCGACGTCGCGGTCCCGCACGACGTGGCCGTCACCCGGGTCGCCGAGGCACTCGCCGCGGGCGGCACGCTGCTCAGCGACGACCATGCCCCGGCCTGGTGGACCCTCTCGGACCCGGAGGGCAACGTGGTCGACGTCGCCACCTGGCAGGGACGGGACTGAGCGCGGACCCGCGCCGGTGCGGCCGCGGCCTCAGGCACCTCTCAGCCCGGGCTGTCATCCTCGGTTGCCATGGATGCTGCCGACGACGGGACCGAGAACGGGTCGCACGAGAAGTCGCAGGACGGTGCTCGGGACGGTGCCCGCGACAAGGACCGCAGGCGACGACGAACGGCGCTGGTGACCTCCCGCTGGGCCGCCTCGGCCGCGGTGATCGCGGCGATGACCACCGGCGCGGCGATCGCCCAGGACGACGGTGACGAGCCGCTCGGGCCCTCGGTGACGGCGTTCTCCGACCCGCCGGACGACCTGGACGTCGACGACGCCTGACCGGTGCTTGCCGCGCCGCCGCGGACACGGTGGAGTGGGGTCATGGAGCTCCTGGTGCTGGGCGGCACGGTCTTCCTCTCCCACCAGGTGGCGGCCGCGGCCGTCGCCCGCGGTCACCGCGTGGTCTGCGCCTGTCGTGGCCGGTCCGGCCACGTGCCGACGGGCGCCGAGCTGGTCCGCTGGGACTGGCGGGAGGAACCGCCCGCGGCCGTGGCGGAGGCCGCGTTCGACGCCGTGGTCCAGGTCGGCCGCCTGCCGGGCCAGGTCGCCCGCGCGGTCGCGCTGCACCCCAGCGCGCACCACGTCTTCGTCTCCTCGGTGAGCGTGTACGCCGACGACGCCTCCCCGGCCGGGCCGGGCGAGGGGGCGGTGCACGAGCCCCTGCACGAGGACGTGGACCTCGCCGAGCGCCCGGAGGCCTACGGGCCGATGAAGGTGGCCTGCGAGGAGGTCGTCCGCGCCGGCGCGGCGGCGACCGTCGTACGGCCGGGCCTGATCGTCGGCCCGGGTGACCCCACGGGACGGTTCTCGTACTGGGCGCAGCGGCTGGCCGCCGCGGACCCCGGGGAGCGGGTGCTGGCGCCCGGCGCCCCGGACGACGTGGTCCAGGTGATCGACGTCCGGGACCTCGCGGCGTGGATCGTGACGCTCGCCGAGCGGGGGACCGTCGGCACGTTCGACGCGGTCGGCGAGCCGGTGCCGCTCGCTGGGCTGCTCGCCGCGGCCGGTTCGCCGGCGGAGCTCGCCTGGGTCGACGCCGGGTTCCTGGCCGAGCATGGGGTGGAGCCCTGGTCGGGCCCGTCGTCGCTGCCGCTGTGGGTGCCCCGGCCCGCGTACGACGGGATGCTGGCCCACGACCCCGCCCCGGCGGTCGACGCGGGGCTGGCCCTGAGGCCGTTGGCGGAGACCTTCGCCGACACGGCCGCGTGGCTGCGCGCGGAGCCGGCCGCCGTCGTCACGGGGATCACCCCGGATCAGGAGGCGGAGGTGCTGGCGGCGTGGGACGCTTCCGGCGCCGGCTGAGGTGCGTCGCGTCGCGGCGCGTGGTCCGGGCCCGGCCCCGGCCTGCGCCGGGATCGGGTCGTGTGCCTGACGCCCGCATATAGGACGTTCTCAGGCACACGACCCGCCACCGAGGCGGGGGACGACCGGCGGCTCGGGCGTCCCGGATCGGCAGGTCGGCACTTAAAGTCAGTCTTGACTGTTTGTTTACGGGGGTGCACGATGTGGCCGTGGCCACAACACCGACCCGCGTCCCGCAGGAGGAGCGGACCCGCGCCATGCGGGCGCGGCTGCTGGAGGCCACCGTCGAGCTGCTCGTGGAGAAGGGGTTCGGCGGCACCAGCACCACGCTGGTCTCCGAGCGGGCCGGGGTCAGCCGCGGCGCCCAGCTGCACCACTTCCCGACGAAGAACGACCTCGTCGTCGCGGCCGTCGCGCACCTGACCGAGATCCGCGGGAGCGAGCTGGAGCGCGCCGCCGCCGGGCTGCCGGACGGCCCGAGCCGCACCCTCGCGGTGCTGGAGATGCTCGGCGACCACTTCGCCTCCCCGGTCTTCTCCGCCGCGCTGGAGCTGTGGGTCGCCGCCCGCACCGACCCGGCGCTGCTGGAGGCGGTCGCCCCGCTGGAGCAGCGGGTCGGCCGCGAGACCCACCGGATGACCGTCGAGCTGCTCGGCGTGGACGAGTCCCGGCCGGGCGAGCGGGAGCTCGTCCAGGCCACCCTCGACCTGGTCCGCGGCCTCGGCCTGGCCGCCACGCTCGGCGACGACACCGCCCGCCGGCGGCGGATCCTGGCCCAGTGGGCGGCCACCCTCGACGGCGCACTGATGTGCGCTCCGCCGGCACCGGGTGCGGGCGGAGCGCACGACAAGGGCACCGGCCCGACCGACGTACCCGAGAAGGAGACCCGATGAGCGTCCTGGACGACGTCCTGGCGGACCTGACCGCCGAGGGCGACCAGCTGAGGGCGGCCGTGGCCGGGCTCGATCCGGCGCAGTGGGCCACGCCCACCCCCGCGCCCGGCTGGAGCATCGCGACCCAGGTCGCCCACCTGCTGTGGACCGACGAGGTGGCCGCGCTGGCCGCCGCCGCGCACACCGCCGAGGGGAAGGAGGCGTGGGACGCCGTCGTCCTGGCCGCCATCAACGACCCGACCGGGTACGTCGACGCCTGCGCCCTGGAGCTCGCCGACCTGCCGCCGGCCACGCTGCTGGCCCGCTGGGACGCGGCCCGCGCCGCCCTCCAGGTCGCCCTCCGCGCCGTCCCCGCGGGGCAGCGGATGCCCTGGTTCGGCCCGCCGATGTCGCCCACCTCGATGGGTACCGCCCGGTTCATGGAGACCTGGGCGCACGCGCTCGACGTCTACGACGCGCTCGGCGCCGACGTCCCGCGCCCGGAGCCGACCGACCGGATCCGGCACGTGGCCCACATCGGGGTCCGCACCCGCGACTTCGCCTTCGGCCAGCACCAGATGGAACCGCCGGCGGAGGAGTTCCGCGTCGAGCTGACCGCCCCGAGCGGGGCGACGTGGGCCTGGGGGCCCGAGGACGCCGCCCAGCGGGTCACCGGGTCGGCGTACGAGTTCTGCCAGCTCGTCACCCAGCGCATCCACCGCGACGACACCGACCTCGTCGCGGTCGGGGAGGGGGCCGAGCGCTGGCTCGGCATCGCCCAGGCCTTCGCCGGCCCCGCGGGCGGCGGGCGCGACGCGAAGGAGGACGCATGAGCGCGATCCGGATCGGCAACTGCTCCGGCTTCTACGGCGACCGGCTCTCCGCGCTGCGCGAGCAGCTCGACGGCGGCGAGCTCGACGTCATCACCGGCGACTACCTCGCCGAGCTGACCATGCTCATCCTCGGCAAGGACACGATGCGCGACGCCGACCTCGGCTACGCCCGCACGTTCCTCACCCAGCTCGAGGACACCCTCGGCGACGCGCTCAGCCGGGGCGTCAAGATCGTCTCCAACGCCGGCGGCCTCAACCCGGCCGGCCTCGCCGCCAAGGTCCGCGAGCTCGCCACCGGCCTCGGGCTCGACGTCAACGTCGCCCACGTCGAGGGCGACGACCTGCGCCCCGCTAACCTGTACGACGGCGCGCTGACCGCCAACGCCTACCTCGGCGCCTTCGGCATCGCCTCCGCGCTCACCGCCGGCGCGGACGTGGTGATCACCGGCCGGGTCACCGACGCCTCCGTCGTGGTCGGCCCCGCGATCGCGCACCACGGCTGGAAGCCGACCGACCACGACCGTCTGGCCGGCGCGGTCGTCGCCGGCCACGTCATCGAGTGCGGCACCCAGGCGACCGGCGGCAACTTCTCCGGCTTCATCGACCTGTTCCGTGCCGGCCGGCCGATGACGGAGCCGCTCGGCTTCCCGATCGCGGAGGTCGCCGCGGACGGCTCCAGCGTGATCACCAAGCACGCCGGCACCGGCGGCGCGGTCACGGTCGACACCGTCACAGCGCAGCTGCTCTACGAGATCCAGTCCACCCGCTACCTCAACCCCGACGTCACCACCCGCCTGGACTCGGTCCGGCTCACCGAGGTCGGCACCGACCGCGTCGAGATCTCCGGGGTCACCGGCGCCCCGCCGCCGGAGCGGCTCAAGGTCGCGGTCAACACCGTCGGCGGCTGGCGCAACCAGGCCGAGTTCGTGCTCACCGGCCTCGACATCGACGCCAAGGCCGACTGGGTGCGCGCGCAGCTCGATCCGCGGCTCACCGCGGACGAGGTCGCCTGGAGCCTCTCGGGCCACCGGGCGGCCGACGCCGACACCGAGGAGGGCGCGTCGGTTCTGCTGCGCTGCGTGGTCAAGGACCCCTCGCCGGACGCGGTCGGCAAGGCGTTCACCGGCCCGCTGGTCGAGCTCGCCCTGGCCTCCTACCCCGGCTTCACGATGACCACCCCGCCCGGCAAGCCCTCGCCGTACGGGGTCTACCGGCCCGAGTACGTCGACCGCGCGCAGGTCGAGCACACGGTGGTCCACGCCGACGGCACCCGTGAGGTGATCGCCGATCCCGGGACCTACCTGGAGCAGGTCGCCCCCGAGGAGCTCGACCCCGACCTGGGCCGCCGCCCCTCGCCGTACCCGGCGCCGGCCGACACCATCACCCGCCGCATGCCGTTGGGTGCGTTCGTGCACGCCCGCTCCGGTGACAAGGGCGGCGACGCCAACATCGGGCTGTGGGTGAAGAACGACGGCTCGCCCAAGTACGAGGCCCGGGTCACCTGGCTGGCCAAGCTGGTCAGCCAGCGCAAGGTGCGCGAGCTGATCCCGGAGGCCGCCGACCTCGACGTCGACGTCTACGTGCTGCCCAACCTGGGCGCGGTCAACATCGTGGTCCACGGCCTGCTCGGCGACGGCGTCGCGGCATCGACGCGGTTCGACCCGCAGGCCAAGGGGCTGGGCGAGTGGGTGCGCAGCCGCGCGGTGCACATCCAGGAGGACCTCGTATGAGCGCGTTCACGGGCCGAGGCCGCGGTCGTGTGCCCCAGGCATCGGGATACCGGGGCGTCAGGCACACGACCCCGCCCAGCGCCGGCGCGGGCCGTGCGTCGACGCCGGGAGGCGCCCGATGAGCTGGGAGAGCACCTGGAGTGAGGAGCGGCGCGCGCTGCGCGAGGCCGCCGCCGAGTTCGCCCGCCGCGAGATCATCCCGAGCCTCGCGGACTGGGAGGACGCCGGCGAGCTGCCGCGCAGCCTCACCCACGCCGCGGCCAAGGCGGGCATGCTGAGCGTCGGCTACCCGGAGGCGGTCGGCGGCGAGGGCGGCGACCTGCTCGACGTGTGCGCCCTGCAGGAGGGGCTGATGTCCGTCGGCGCGTCCGGCGGCCTGATGGCCTCGCTCTACACCCACGGCATCGCGGTGCCGCACATGATCGCCCACGGGTCGCCTCACCTGATCGACACGTTCGTGCGGCCCACCCTGGCCGGCGAGCGGATCGGCAGCCTCGGGATCACCGAGCCCGGTGGCGGCTCCGACGTCGCCGGCCTCACCACCCGCGCGGTCCGCGACGGCGACCACTGGGTGATCAACGGCGCCAAGACGTTCATCACCTCCGCGGTCCGCGGCGACTACGTGGTCACCGCCTGCCGCACCGGCGAGGCCGGCCACGGTGGCATCTCGCTGATCGTCGTCGAGCAGGGCACGCCCGGGTTCACCGTCAGCCGCGCCCTGCGCAAGATGGGCTGGCACGCCTCCGACACCGCCGAGCTCGCGTACGACGACGTGCGGGTCCCCGCCGCGAACCTGGTCGGGGAGGAGAACAAGGGCTTCTACTACATCGCCGAGCAGTTCGTGGTGGAGCGGATCTACCTCGCGCTGCAGGGCTACGGCCACGCGATGCGCTGCCTGGAGCTCGCCGCCGCCTACGCGCACGAGCGGGAGACCTTCGGCAAGCCGCTGGTGAAGAACCAGGTGGTCCGCGCGCAGCTCGTCGAGATGCACCGCCAGGTCGAGGTGGCGCGCACCTACACCCTCGAGGTGGCCCGCCGGCACATCGCGGGAGAGCAGGTGATCGCCGAGGCGTGCCTGGCCAAGCAGACCTCGGTCGACACCGCCGTCGCGGTCAGCGACATGGCGGTCCAGCTCTTCGGTGGCGCCGGCTACCTGCACGGCACCGAGGTCGAGCGGCACTACCGCGACGCCCGCATCCTTCCGATCGGCGGCGGCGCGACCGAGGTGCTGACCGACCTCGCCGCCCGGCTCCTCGGCTACGCCTGACCGGCCCCAGAGACACACCCGCTCCCACCCACGAGGACTGATCGCAGATGCCCCTCATCCCACCGCTCACCCGCTCGGTGTCGGTGCACGTCGCCGCACCCGTCGACCGGGTCTGGGACCTGGTCAGCGACGTCACCCGGATCGGGGAGTTCTCCCCGGAGACCTTCGAGGCCACCTGGACGCACGGGTCGACCGGCCCCGAGGTCGGCGCCCGGTTCAAGGGCCACGTCAAGCGCAACGGCGTCGGGCCGACGTACTGGTCCCCGTGCACGGTGACCGTCTGCGAGCCCGGCGAGGCGTTCGAGTTCTCGGTCGGGCTCGACACCAACCCGATCAACAACTGGGGCTACCGCCTCGAGGCCGCCACCGAGGACGGGGTCGAGGGGACGCGGGTCACCGTCCGGCTCACGCCGGCTTGGTACAACCGCGCCTACTGGGCCCTCCTCGGGCGCCTCCGCGGCCGGACGAACGAGCGCGGGATGCGCACCACCCTGGAACGGATGAAGGCCGTTCTCGAAGCCGAAGGAGCACAGCAGTGACCGCCACCGAGGCCGAGGCGCCCGCCGACGGGACAGCCGGGCTGACCCCCGAGCAGGTACGCCGCCGCGCGATGCTCGCCAAGATCGACGAGCTCCACGCGGAGCAGGCCAAGGCCGTCGAGGCCGGCGGCAAGTACATCGAGCGGCACCGGCAGCGCGGGAAGCTGACCGCCCGCGAGCGGATCGACCTGCTCGTCGACGAGGGGTCGGCGTTCCTGGAGCTGATGCCGCTGGCCGGCTGGGGCAGCGACTTCGCCGTCGGCGCCTCGATGGTCACCGGGATCGGCGTGGTCGAGGGCGTGGAGTGCGTGATCGTCGCCAACGACCCCGCGGTCAAGGGCGGGGCGCTCAACCCGTGGTCGGTGAAGAAGTCGTTCCGGGCCGCCGAGATCGCCGCGATCAACGGTCTGCCGACGATCAACCTGACCGAGTCCGGCGGCGCCGACCTGCCGACCCAGAAGGAGATCTTCATCCCGGGCGGCCGCGGGTTCCGCGACCTCACCCGGGCCTCGGCGGCGAAGCGGCCGACCATCTCCGTGGTCTTCGGCAACTCGACCGCCGGCGGCGCCTACGTCCCCGGCATGAGCGACTACGTGATCATGGTCAAGGAGCAGGCGAAGGTGTTCCTGGCCGGCCCGCCCCTGGTCAAGATGGCCACCGGCGAGGAGACCGACGACGAGAGCCTCGGCGGCGCCGAGATGCACGCCCGGACCTCGGGCCTGGCCGACTTCCTCGCCGTCGACGAGCGCGACGCGATCCGGCTGGCCCGGCGTACGGTCGCCCGGCTCAACTGGCGCAAGGCCGTCCCGGAGCCGATCCGGTACGCCGAACCGGACCTCGACCCCGAGGACCTGCTCGACCTGATCCCGACCGACCTCAAGGAGCCGTTCGACCCGCGCGAGGCGATCCTGCGGATCGTCGACGGCACCGGGCCGGGCAACGAGGTCCCGTTCGACGAGTTCAAGCCGCTCTACGGCTCGGCGCTCTGCGTCGGCTGGGCGCGGCTGCACGGCCGCCCGATCGGCATCCTGGCCAACGCCCGCGGCGTGCTGATGAGCGAGGAGGCGCAGAAGGCGGCGCAGTTCGTCCAGCTGGCCAACCAGAAGGACACCCCGCTGCTGTTCCTGCACAACACCACCGGCTACATGGTCGGCAAGGAGTATGAGCAGAACGGGATCATCAAGCACGGCGCGATGATGATCAACGCGATCTCCAACTCGAAGGTCCCGCACCTGACGGTGATCATGGGCGCCTCCTACGGCGCCGGCAACTACGGCATGAACGGCCGCGCCTACGACCCGCGGTTCCTCTTCGCCTGGCCCAGCGCGAAGTCCGCGGTGATGGGGCCGGCGCAGCTGGCGGGCGTGCTTGAGATCGTCGCCCGGCAGTCGGCCGAGTCCCGCGGGCAGGCGTTCGACGCGGAGGGCTTCGCGCCCACGAAGGCCGCCGTCGAGCAGATGGTCGAGGAGCAGTCGCTGCCCTACGTCATCTCGGGGATGGTCTACGACGACGGCGTGATCGACCCCCGCGACACCCGGTCGGTGCTCGGCATCTGCCTCTCCGCCATCGACACCCAGCCGACCGAGGGCGCCATGAACTTCGGCGTCTTCAGGATGTGAGTGCCCCATGACTTCCACCATCACCCGCGTCCTGGTCGCCAACCGCGGCGAGATCGCGCGGCGCGTCTTCCGGACCTGCCGCCGGCTGGGCATCGAGACCGTCGCCGTGCACTCCGACGCCGACGCCGGGCTGCCGTTCGTGGCCGAGGCCGACGCCGCCGTACGGCTGCCGGGCAACACCCCCGCCGAGACCTACCTGCGCGGCGACCTGGTCATCGAGGCCGCCCGCCGGGCGGGCGCGGACGCGATCCACCCCGGCTACGGGTTCCTGTCGGAGAACGCCGGCTTCGCCCGCGCCGTCGCGGAGGCGGGGCTGACCTGGATCGGCCCCGACCCCGACTCCATCGAGCGGATGGGCTCCAAGATCGAGTCCAAGAAGCTGATGGAGGCCGCCGGGGTGCCGGTCCTCGGCAACCTCAGCGTGGACACCGCCACCGAGGACGACCTGCCGCTGCTGGTCAAGGCCAGCGCGGGCGGCGGCGGCCGCGGCATGCGCGTCGTGCGCACCCTGGCCGACCTGGCCGGCGAGGTCGAGAAGGCCTCCGCCGAGGCGGCGTCGGCCTTCGGCGACGGCACCGTCTTCGTCGAGCCGTACGTCGAGCGCGGCCGCCACGTCGAGGTGCAGGTCGTGGGCGACGGCGCCGGCGGCGTGCTGGTGCTCGGCGAGCGCGACTGCTCGCTCCAGCGCCGCCACCAGAAGGTCGTCGAGGAGTCCCCGGCGCCCGGCCTCTCCGCGGAGGTGGCGGGCGCGCTGCACGAGGCCGCCCGCAAGGCCGGCGAGGCGATCTCCTACCGCGGCGCCGGCACCGTGGAGTTCCTCTACGACGCCAAGACCGAGCGCTTCTACTTCCTGGAGATGAACACCCGCCTCCAGGTCGAGCACCCGGTCACCGAGCTGGTCCACGGCGTCGACCTCGTCGAGCTGCAGCTCGATGTCGCGGAGGGGGGCGCGGAGGTTTCGAGGCTCGCTTCGCTCGCACCTCAACCACCGCAGGGGCATGCGATCGAGGTCCGCCTCTACGCCGAGGACCCCGCCGCCGACTACGCGCCGCAGACCGGCCTCCTGCACGAGCTGGCGATCGACCACGACGACGCCTTCGCCCTGCGGGGGCACGGCATCCGCCTCGACACCGGCTTCGAGTCGGGCGACGAGGTCGGCACCTTCTACGACGCGATGCTGGCCAAGGTGATCGCCTACGCCCCGACGCGGGCCCAGGCGGCCCGGGCGCTGGCCCGCACCCTGGAGACCGCGCGGATCCACGGCCCGGTCACCAACCGCGACCAGCTGGTCGCCTCGCTGCGGCACCCGGCGTTCCTCGACGTGACCGGGGTGGCCACCTCGTTCTACGACGAGCACCCGGAGACGCTGGCCGGGGCGGACGCCGACCCGCTGCTCCCGTTCGCCGGTGCGGTGGCGCTGGCCGAGCACCGGCGGACCGGCGCGAAGGTGCAGTCCCGGATCCCCGCGGGGTTCCGCAACGTCGTCGCGGCGCCGCAGGTGACGCGGTTCGAGCTCGGCGGCGATGAGGTCGAGGTCGCCTGGCTCGGTGGCCGGGAGGGCTACCGCCCGGCCGAGGTGTCGACAGGCGCGAGCACCGAAGGCGTCCGGGTGCTGGCCGCGGGCCCGACCGAGGTCGTCCTCGACGACGCGGGCGTGGTCCGCCGCTACCGGACCCGCGTAGTCGCCGGCCCCGGCGACCCCGGCGCCGTGGCCGTGCTGGTCGACGGCCCGCGCGGCGGCGCCACGCTGCGCGTCGTACCGCGTTTCGTCGACCCGTCGACCCAGGTCGCCGAGGGATCGCTGCTGGCGCCGATGCCGGGCAGCGTGATCGCGGTGCACGCCGCGGTCGGCGACGAGGTCGCCGAGGGTCAGCCGATCCTCGTCATGGAGGCCATGAAGATGCAGCACACCATCGCCGCGCCGTACGCCGGCACGGTCACCGAGCTCTCCGCGACCGCGGGGCAGCAGGTCGAGGCGGGCACCGTGCTCGCCGTCGTCGATGCAGGAGGGGACAACGCATGAGCACGACCATGTTCACCGAGCCCGACGAGCGGGTCGCGCTCCGCGAGGCCGTCGCCAAGCTGGCCGCCAAGTACGGCCGCGAGTACGTCGAGAAGCAGGCCCGCGAGGGCGGCAAGATGACCGAGATGTGGCTCGAGATGGGCCGCAACGGGTTCCTCGGCGTCAACATCGCCGAGCAGCACGGCGGTGGCGGCGGCGGGATGAGCGACCTTGCCGCAGTGCTCGAGGAGTGCGCCGCCGCGGGCGCGCCGCTGCTGATGATGGTGGTCTCGCCGGCGATCTGCGGCTCGATCATCGGCCGCTGCGGCACCGAGGAGCAGAAGAAGCGCTGGCTGCCCGGCATCGCCGACGGCACCCACCTGATGGCGTTCGGCATCACCGAGGCCGACGCGGGCTCCAACTCCCACCAGATCACCACCACCGCCACCCGCGACGGCGACACCTGGGTGCTGAAGGGTCAGAAGACCTTCATCTCCGGCGTCGACGAGGCACAGTCGGTGTTGGTCGTGGCCCGCACCGCGGACGCGAGGACCGGGAAGCTGAAGCCGGCGCTGTTCGTGGTGCCGACCGACGCCGAGGGCTTCACCCGCCAGCCGATCCCGATGTCCTGGCAGGCGCCGGAGAAGCAGTTCACCCTCTTCTTCGACGACGTCCGGGTGCCGGCCGACGCGCTGGTCGGCGACGAGGACGCCGGCCTCTGGCAGCTCTTCGCGGGCCTCAACCCCGAGCGGATCATGGGCGGGGCGTTCTCCTGCGGGATGGCCCGGTACGCGCTGGACAAGGCGGTCGCCTACGCCAAGGAGCGCACCGTCTGGAAGGACCCGATCGGCTCCCACCAGGGCATCGCGCACCCGTTGGCGAAGACCAAGATCGAGCTGGAGCAGGCCCGCCTGCTGTGGCAGAAGGCGGCGGCCCTCTACGACGCCGGCGACGACATGGCCGCGGGCGAGTACGCCAACATGGCCAAGTACGCCGGCGGCGAGGTCGCCTGCAACGCCACCGACGTCGCGGTGCACACCCACGGCGGCAACGGCCTGACGCAGGAGTACGGGCTGGGCAACATGCTCGTCGCCGCCCGGCTGGGCCGGATCGCGCCCGTGAGCCGGGAGATGATCCTCAACTTCGTCGCCATGCACTCCCTGGGTCTCCCCAAGTCGTACTGAGCATCCGCCCCGTGGCTCAACGTCACAACCCGATCGGCCCCGTTCTTGCCGGATTCAGGGCCAATCGGGTTGTGACGCGAGGCCAGCCACGTCGGCAGCGTCACGCCGTCCCATGTCGACATATGCGCGGGCTCGGGCGCACCGGACGCTAGTTTGGGGCGTGTGGGTGTCGTCGGGGCGATGGACCGGGGCCAGCGCCGCAGGTCGGTGTTCGGGTTCCCGCTGGCCGTCGTCTACAAGTTCTTCGACGACCAGGGCAACTACCTCGCCGCCGTCCTGACGTTCTACGCGTTCATCGCGATCTTCCCGCTGCTGCTGCTGGCCACCTCGATCCTCGGCTTCGTGCTCGAGGGGCGCCCCGGCCTGCAGGAGCAGGTGCTGGACTCCGCGCTGGCCCAGTTCCCGATCATCGGCGACCAGCTCGGCCGGCCGGAGGGGATCGAGGGCTCGACGGCCGGCATCATCATCGGCTCGCTGACCGCCCTCTACGGTGCGCTCGGCCTGGGCCTGGCGCTGCAGAACGCGCAGTCGGCCGCCTGGGCGGTGCCGCGCAACAGCCGACCGCACCCGGTGATGACCCGGGTGCGCAGCGTGCTGCTCCTGGGCGTGGCCGGGTCGGCCATCTTCGGCCTCCAGGTCGGCTCGGCGATCCTCACCGAGACCGAGCTGATCGGCAGCCTCTCCCAGCACGGCTGGTTCCACTGGGTGATCCGCCTGGTCACCCTGGGGCTGCTCGGCATGCTGCTCACGGTGCTGCTGCGGATGGCCGCCGCCCGCGCGATCAAGAAGGGCGTCGTCCACGTCGCGCCCGGCGCCTACACGATCGCCGTGATGTGGACGTTCCTGCAGTACATCGGGACCGTCTACGTCACCCGGGTGATCGGCGGCGCCCAGGGCAACAACATGAACGAGACCTTCAGCGTCGTCCTCGGCCTGATGGCGCTGCTCTACGTCGGCGCGATCATGGGGGTGCTCGGCATCGAGGTGAACGTGGTGCTGGCCCGGCGGCTGTGGCCGCGCGCCCTGCTCACCCCGTTCACCGACGCCGTCGACCTGACCGACGCCGACCGGCGCGCCTACGCGATGTACGCCCAGATGCAGCGGCACAAGGGGTTCGAGACCGTGGAGGTCCGGTTCGACGGCCGCGACGGCGACACGCACTCGATCATGCTGGACCCCCGCACCGAGGAGATCGTCAAGCAGCACGTGCCCGGCCACCCGCCGCGCGCGGAGGCGGCCGAGGAGCCGACCCAGCCGGTCGACCTCGGCGAGATGGCCGAGCGGCGCCGGCGGGCCGGGCGCCAGGACGACACCGCGTCCTGACCGGCCGGGGGTGCCTCAGCCTTCGCGCAGCAGCGAGCGCAGCCGGGTGAGGATCGCGTCGTCCAGCCCGAGCCCGTCGCGGAGGTACGTCGCGCGGTCGCCGAACTCGGTCACCACCGCCGCGGCGGCCGCCCGCAGGTAGTCGATGTCCGCGATCAGGGTCGGCTCGAGGACGGAGACCTTCTCCGGGCCGGCGTGCTCGGCGATCAGCGCCTCGGTGCGCGCCCGGCTGCCGGCGGTGAGCCCGTTGGTCAGCAGGTAGTCGCTCTCGATGGTCGGGTCGTCCACGCCGGCGATGTGCAGCAGCAGCGCCGCGGTCCAGCCGGTGCGGTCCTTGCCCGCCGTGCAGTGGAAGAGCTGCCTGCCGCCCGTCGCGAGCTGGCGGAGGACGTCGCCGAGCAGGCCCCGGGTGCGCTCCTCGGTGACGAAGCCGCGGTAGACCCGACCCATGATGTGCGCGGCCTCCTCGCGGCTGGTCGCGCCGCCGACCTCGGCCATCGGGATCCCGAGGAGGTCGAAGTGCAGGCCGGCGGCGCCGGGCACCACGGGGTCGGGGCTCTGCGCGATCTCCACCTCCGAGCGGAGGTCGATGATCGCGGTCAGCCCGAGCGCGGCCATCGCGTCGGCGTCCTCGCCGGAGAGCCTCAGCTCGTTGGAGCGGAAGAAGACCCCCTGCCGCACCCGACCGCCGTCGACCGTCGCGTAGCCGGTCCCGGCCACGTCGCGGAAGTTGTCGACGGTCGCCAGGCGCAGGAACTCCTCGTTCGTCACACCTGGCAGGTTAGGGGGTCCGGCTCACCGCGGGACCCGCTGTCCCGCCCGTCGGGGCGGCAGCGGGATGAACTTGGAGGTGCGCGCGGCGTACTCGGGGTAGCCGGGGCGCTGCATCATCGTCTGCTCCAGCAGCCCGGCGCCGGTCGCCTTGACCAGGAAGAAGGTCATGGCGATCGGCCCCAGCACGGTCACCAGCCCGATCACCCAGCCGGACGCGACGCCCCCGGCCAGCCAGATCCCCCACCACAGGCAGGAGTCGCCGAAGTAGTTCGGGTGCCGGGTGTAGCGCCACAGGCCGGTCTCCATGACCAGCGGTCGCTCGCCGCGCGGCGTCGCCTTGTACGCCGCCAGCTGGGCGTCGCCGACCGCCTCGAAGAGCAGCCCGACGGCCCACAGCACCACGCCGACCGCGAAGACCCAGGTGAGCTCCAGCGGGGCGAACGCCGCGGCCGCGGCGGGCCACGCGACCAGCGCCATCGCCGCGCCCTGGACGCCGAACACCTTGCGGATCGCGACCCCGAGCCCGACCTCGGCGAGCGTGCCGCCCATGTGCTTCTCGTAGCGGGGGTCCTCGCCGGTGTGGTTGCGCACGTGCAGGTGGCGGGCCAGCCGCAGCCCCCAGATCGCGACCATCGCGGCCAGCAGCCAGGTCCGCCACGGCTCGCCGTCGCCGGCGCCGGTCAGCGAGACCAGGGCGGCCGTGACCGCGATCGCGGCGAAGCCCAGGCCCCAGGCGGTGTCCACGACGACCACCCGGCCCTGCGCGCGGCCGACCAGCGCCGTGGCGGTCATCGTCAGCGTCGCCACCGCGACCGAGACGGCCGCGCCGAGCAGCAGCGCCGTCAGGGCGTCGCTCATCGCTCCCCGTGCTTGGCGAAGGTGAGCTGGTGGTTGCCGATGTACTCGGCGGCGAAGCCCGCGCGGCAGTACTGCAGGTAGAAGTGCCACATCCGGCGGAACGTCCGGTCGAACCCGAGCGCGGCGACCTCGTCGCGCGCCGCCGCGAACGACGCGTCCCAGCGCTGCAGCGTCGGCGCGTAGTGCAGGCCCATCGGCAGGTCGTCGACCAGCCGCAGCCCGGTCCGCTCCCGCGTGATCTCCTCGATCGCACGGACCGAGGGGAGCGCGCCGCCGGGGAAGATGTACTTGGTGATGAAGGTGTGGGTGTCGCGGGTGGCCAGCATCCGCTCGTGCGGCAGGGTGATCCCCTGGATCGCCACCCGGCCGCCCGGCGCCAGCGTGTGGTCGAGGGTCTCGAAGTACGTCGGCCAGTACGCCGCGCCCACGGCCTCGATCATCTCCACGCTGACCACGGCGTCGTACGCGCCCGCGGCGGCGGGGTCCTCCAGCAGCGCCCGGTAGTCGCACAGGTCGACGCTGACCCGGTCGGCCAGGCCGGCGGCAGCGATCCGCTCCAGCGCCAGGGCGCGCTGCTCGACCGACAGCGTGATCGACCGGACCTCCGCGCCGCGGGCGGCGGCGCGCAGCGCCAGCTCGCCCCAGCCGGTGCCGATCTCCAGCACGCGGGTGCCCTCGCCGACGCCGGCGGCGTCGAGGAGGCGGTCGATCTTGCGGTGCTGGGCGGCCACGAACGCGTCGCCGCCCACGGGCCCGCCGCCGGCCAGCAGCGTGGCCAGCTCGTCCTCGGTGAAGAGCGCCGAGGAGTAGGTGAGCGTCGGGTCCAGGAAGAGCGCGAACAGCTCGTTGGACAGGTCGTAGTGGGCCGCGATGTTCTCCCGGGTGTGGCGCCGGCTGCCGCGGTGGGTGTCGGGCAGCCGCGGCGAGACCACGGCGCGCATCCGCTGCAGCGGCCGGGGGACCAGCGTGCTCATCCGGGCGGCGAGCACCTCGAGGAAGTCGCCGAGCGCGTCCGGACCCTGGTCGCCCTCGTCCCAGGCGCCGGTGAGGTAGGCCTCGCCGAAGCCGATGAGGTGGTCCCGGGCGATCCGGGCGTAGAGCTCCTCGGGGCGGTGCACGTGGATCGCCGGGCCGCCGCGGCCCAGCACCTCGGCCGGCGTCCGGGCGCCGGCGGCGACGTGCACCGTGACGTCGAGGCGGTTGATCGCGGAGCGGAAGAGCCGGCGCGCGATCCGGGCCCCGGGGCCGTACGACGGCGCGGGGCACAGGTCGATCCAGCGGCTCGGGTCGACGGCGGTGTCGGGCTCGGTGTCGGGCTCGGGTCGGGTCGTGTGCCCCAGACCCTCCTGGGGCGGGGTCTCGGGCACACGGGACGGGGACAGGGTCATCGGGAACCTCCGGGCGTGCTCGTCGGGTCGTGCGGACTCGGCGGTCTGGCGGCGGCCGCGGCAGCGGCTGCGGGGGCCGACGGGATCGCCGGGTGGTCGGCGGGCCGGGGCCGCACCGGGAGCCGGCGCAGCCACAGCCAGACGCCGTGCACACGGATCAGCGCGGCGCCGCGCAGCCCGGCCAGCGCGACGCGGGGCGCCGCGGCCGGCCGGCCGTCGAGTCCGGCGTCGAACCGGTGGCCGTCCTCGGGGCGGAGGCTGACGGCGTACCGGAGCCGGTCGCCGGTCGGCGGCGGCACGTGCACGACGTACCGGCCGTCGGTCCCGTGGAACGGGGAGACGTACATGGCCTTGTCGACCTCGGCGCGGCCCTTGTCGTCGGGGTGCAGCAGGTAGGCCTGGCGGTCGCCATAGGTGTTGTGCACCTCGACGACGGTCGCGGCCGGGGCGCTCCTCGCATCGGCCTCCGGCGCCCACACCCAGTGCACCGAGATCGGGTTGAAGCAGTGGCCCAGCGCCCGCGGCTGGGCGGCCATCAGCGCCCGCCCGCCACGCAGGTCGATCCCCTGGCTGGCCAGGAACCGGTCCAGGCCCTCGCGGATCGTCTCCGGGCCGCCGGGGGTGTTGCCCGCGAAGTGGTCGCGACCCTCGAACGTGCCGCGGCGCCAGCCGGCGCGCGTGTGGGTGGCGGCGGTGTCGTCCAGGTCGACCACCGTCATCCGCGAGCGGATCCGGAAGCGGTGCGCGATGGGGCCGCGGCGGGTGTGGGTGAGGTCGGTGGCGTAGGTGGTGCGCCCGGCGTCGGAATCACCGGTCGACCGGTGATTCCCGCGCTTGACAGCCGTTGCAACGCCTGACAAGTGAAAGAACCGCCTGTCCGGTGTGACGCCAGTGGCCCGAGGGACCGACGGCGAGTCCCAGCGCAGCCCCAGCCGCTCCACCGCGGCCAGCCCCGACCGCGCGCCGTCCTCGTGGAACCCCCAGCCGTGGTAGGCGCCGGCGAAGACGACCCGGTCGGTGTCGATCTCGGGCAGCCGGGCGCGGGCGGCCACCGAGGCCGGCGTGTAGCGCGGGTGCTCGTACTCGCGGCGCGCGATCACCGTGGCCGGGTCGACCAGGTGCTCGCCGCCGAGCGTGACCAGGTAGTGCCGCGGCGTGGGGAGCCGCTGCAGCCGGGTCAGGTCGTAGGTGACCAGCACGTCCTCGCGGTCCTCCGCGGGCCGCCGGAAGTTCCACGAGCCCCAGGCCTGCGGGGCCTCGGGGAGCAGCGAGGTGTCGGTGTGCAGCAGGGCGGTGTTGGCGGCGTACGGGAGCGCGCCGAGCACCTCGGCCTGCAGGTCGCTGGGCGCTGCCAGCATCCCGAGCGTGGCCGAGGGGTGGGCGGCGACCACGACCGCGTCGTACTGCTCCGTGCCGTCCTCGGTGGTCACCACGACCCCGTCACGCTCCTCGGCGATCGCGGTGACCGGGGAGCCGACGCGGATCTTGCCGCCGGCCTCGTTGATCGCCGCGGCCACCCGGCCGACGTAGGCGTGCGAGCCGCCGGTGACGGTGCGCCAGGTCGGCGAGCCGAAGACGCTGAGCATGCCGTGGTGGTCGAGGAAGGTGAACAGGTACGCCGCGGGGTAGTCCAGCGCCGACTCCGGGTCGCACGACCAGACCGCCGCCACCAGCGGGGCCATGAAGTGGCGGCGGAAGTACGGGCTGAAGCCGCCGGCGTCGAGGAAGTCGCGGAGCGTGGTGAGGTCGCGGGCAGGGTCGTGTGCCTGACGCCCCGCCATAGCGGGGCCTGGGGCACACGACCCCTCCCGAGAACCGGCACCGGCGCCGCTCTGCGCCTCCAGCAACCGCTGGGCGGCCCGGTGGAAACGCGGCACCTCGGTCAGCATCCGCCAGAACCTCGGCGAGGCCAGGTTGCGGCCGCCGGGGAAGAGACCCCGCGGACCCAGCGCCCCGGCCCACTCCACGCCGGTGGCCTCGTCGCTGACCGACAGCGACATCTCCGAGGGCTGGGTCTCCACGCCCAGCTCCTCGAAGAGCCGCAGCAGCACCGGGTAGGTGCGCCGGTTGTGCACGATGAAGCCGGTGTCGATGGACAGGTCGGTGCCGGTCGCGGGGTCCGGCACCAGGTGGGTGTCGGCGTGCCCGCCGAGCCGGTCGTCGGCCTCGTACAGGGTCACCTCCGCCGACCGGGAGGCGACGTACGCCGCCACCAGCCCGGCCACGCCGGAGCCGACCACCGCCACCCGCCGCGGCGGCTGCTGGCCCGGGGTGGCCGGGGTCCGGTGCTCGCTCATCAGGCCTCCAGCTCGAAGAGGGCGATCGGCTCGCTGGTCGGCTCCGGGGAGCCGCCGTCGGGCTCCACGGTGATCCCGACCCCCGTCGCCTCGGTGGCGTCGCCGTCGAGGAGAACGGTGGTGTTCGGCTCGTCCGGCATCAGCGCCGCCGGCTGCATGTCCCCGGCGGGGGTCTGCAGCCACACCTCGAAGACCTTGCCCTCCGGGGCCGCGGCCATGTCGGTGGTCACGATCACCGCCCGGCCCTCCTCGCGGGAGAGCACGATGGTGGCCGTCGAGCCGTCCGGGAACTCCTGGCGGACCCGGGTCGCGTCGGGGGCATCGAGCACCCGCTCGGTCAGCGTCGGCGCGACCACCGGCGGTGCGGAGTCCTGCCAGGGCTGCACCAGTGCCACCCCGCCGGCGAGCAGCAGGAGGACCACGGACGCGGCCACCAGAAGGAGCCGGGGGGACGGGCGCCGGAAGGGGAGCACGCGGGCGCCGCCGGAGGTGGTGCCGGTGCTGTCGCCGGTGCCGGCACCGGCGGCACGGCGGCGGGGGGCGGTCTGCGGCGGCAGCGGCCGGATCGACTCGATCCCGGCCAGGACCGCGGAACGTACGTCGGCGGGGGGCTCGACCTCGTCGGCGGCGAGCAGCGCCGCGGTGGCGGTCAGGCCGGCGACCTCCTCGCGGCACTCGGCGCACTGCTCGAGGTGCTCCTCGAACACCGCGCGCTCGACCTCGTCGAGGGCGTCGACCGCGTAGGCGCCGCTCAGGGCGTGCAGGTCTGTCGGGTTGCCGTAGCTGCTGGTCTCGGTCATCGCTCCACTCCGATCGCGTCGCGCAGTCGGATCAGGCCGTCTCGTATCCGGGTCTTGGCCGTGCCGACCGGCAGGTCGAGCATCGCGGCAACCTCGGTGTGGGTGTAGCCCCCGAAGTAGGCCAGCTGGATGGCCTCGCGCTGGACCTCGGTCAGGCCGGTCAGCGCGGCGCGCACCCGGCGTGCCTCCAGCGAGGCGTGCGCCGCCTCAGCGGTCTCGTCGTGCGGGGGGACGTGCTGGCGGTGCTGGTAGGTCTCCTCGCGGCGGGTCGACGCCTCCGCGCTGCGGACCCGGTCCACCGCCTTGCGGTGGCCGATGGTCATCAGCCAGGAGAGCGCGCTGCCGCGGGCGGGGTCGAACCGGGCGGCCGTCCGCCAGATCTCCAGGTAGGCCTCCTGGGTGACCTCCTCGGCCTGCGCCCGGTCGCGGACCACCCGCAGCACCAGGCCGTGCAGCCGGGCCGCCGTGGCGTCGTACAGCTCCGCGAAGGCGGCGCGGTCGCCGCGCGCGGAGCGCTTGAGCAGTACGGCGAGCTGGTCGGCCGGCGTGGCCGGACCCGGGTCGGGTCCGCCGTCGGCGGCGTGGCTCGGATCCATGTGCAGATCCTTCCGGCTGGGTGGTCAGGTGACGCTTCTACGGGGTGCTGCTGGTGGTGTTCCGGGGGTTGTTCGGAGCCGCCCGCGTTCCGGATGGGTGCGGATCGCGAAAATATACGAATCTCTTCGCGGATGCGGTCACCCGGTCCGGAACGGTGGGGCGGCTCCGTCGTGCGCAGCGGTCACTGGACCCCGGTGAGCACCTGGTCGATCACGTAGACGGTCGCGTTGGCGGTCGGGATGTTGCCGCACAGGACGGTCGCGGTGACCGTGCCGTCGGAGACGGTCATCCCGGACTCCGTGTCGCCCTCGACGGTGAGCATGTCCCCGGCCAGCGTCTCGTGCTCGCCGACGACCGCCTCCGCGTCGGCGTTCGCGCCGACCACGTGGTGGGCGAGGATCGCGTAGAGCGCGCTGTCCTGGCCCTTCTTCTGGCCTTCCTTGACCAGCGCGTTCAGGTCCTTGGCCGGGATCTCGGCGAACGCGTCGTTGTACGGCGCGAAGACCGTGAGCGCGTCGGCGCCGTTGAGCGTGTCGCCCAGGCCGTCGATCGCCCCGACCGCGGAGACCAGGGTGCTCAGCAGCGGGTTGCTGCTGGCCGCGGTCGCGACCGGGTCGTCGACCATGTCGTCGAGGGAGCCGGCGCCGTCGGTCGGGAGCGCCGAGCAGGCGTCGCCGAAGGTCTCGTCGGACATCGCCTCGGCGCTCGCCGAGGTCTCGGCCGGGGTGCTCTCGGAGCCGCTGGCGTCGCTGTCGCCGTCGTCGTCGCTGCCGCAGGCGGCGAGCGTGAGGGACAGGGCGAGGGCGGCGGTGGCGATGCCGGCGATCCGGCCGCCACGGCGGTGGTGGAGGTTCATGATCGTGCCTTCCCGTTCGGGTGGACTGTCACCGGGGATTCGTCGCGGGGGCCGGTGCGGATGGGTGCCCGGACGAGATTCCGGCCCTCAGCCGACGGTCACGATCAGCTCGTGCAACCCGCTCGCGCCGGCCGGGAACGGCTCGGCACGCACGGGCGTCTGGGTGCCGCCGTCGCCGGTCAGCGCGCGGGCCGCGATCCGGTGGGAGCCCTCGGGGGCGTCCCAGCGCAGGTACCACTGCCGCCAGTAGCGCTCGCCCGCGTCGGGGCCGAGGGTGGCGTCGCGCCACGGCCCGCCGTCGACGCGGACCTGGACCCCGGACACCCCGCCGTCGTCCTGCGCCCACGCGATGCCGCCGACCACCACCTCGCCCGGGGCGAGGGTGGCCAGCGGTCGTGGGGTGTCGATCCGTGCCGACGGCTTGATCGGCGCATCGGTCGCCCACCCCCGGTCGGTCCAGTACGCCGACCGCTCGGCGTACCCGGTCAGGGTCAGCCGGGTCACCCACTTGGTGGCGCCGATGAAGCCGTAGAGCCCGGGCACCACCAGCCGCGCCGGGAACCCGTGCTCGCGGGGGAGCGCGGCGCCGTTCATGCCGACGGCGAGCAGGCTGTCGCGCCCGTCGGTGGCCAGGGCGAGCGGGGTGCTGATCGTCATCCCGCCCACGTCGGTGGAGAGGATCTGGTCCGCGCCGCGGCCGACCCCGGCCAGGTCGAGCACGTCGGTCAGCCGCGCGCCGAGCCAGCGGGCGCCGCCTGCGTACGGGCCGCCGACGCTGTTGGAGACGCAGGTCAGGGTGATGTCCCGCTCGATCAGCTCCATCGCCAGCAGGTCGTCGAAGGTCAGGGTCACCTCGCGGTCGACGTCGCCGTCGATCGTCAGCGTCCAGTCGCGGCTGTCGACCACGGGCACGTCGAGCCGCGTGTCGACGCGGTAGAAGTCGCCGGTGGGGGTGCGCCACGGCGTGATCGCGCGGGCCGGGCCGCCGGGAGCGTCGAGGCCCGCGGGAAGCGGCGGGAGGGGCGTGGCCGGTGTGGGCAGGGCGATCTCCTCGGGGCGGAGCCTGAGCCCTGACACCAGGCGACCGAGGAGGCCGCCGGTGGCGGCGGTCGCGGCCACGGCGCCGGCGACGAGCAGCAGGCCGCGGCGGCCACCTCGACCGTCGCGCGCGCCGGGTGTGGCGGCCCTGGCGGCCAGGTGCGCGTGGCGCAGCCACGCCAGCGCGGCGACCGAGGAGGCCGCGGCCAGCAGGCACGGCCCGAGGTCGGTGGGCCCGGCGGCCGGACGGCTCAGCACCGCCAGCGCGGCGACCGCCACCAGGAGCAGCAGGACCGCGGCGCCGTACCGCAGCCGCCGCCGGGCCAGGAGCCCGCTGATCGCGGCGAGCGCCAGCACCCCGGCCAGCACCGAGCCGACCAGTACCGCCTTGTCGGCGGAGCCGAAGGTCCGGATCGCCCACTCCTTGGCGGGCGTCGGGGTCAGGTCGATCACCGCCGAGCCGACCGCGAGCACCGGCGACGTCGCCGGGTCGGTGACCGCCGCGAGCGCATGGGCCAGCCCGAGGCCGGCGGCGGCGGCGAGCAGGCCGTACCCGGCCCAGGGGAGGGCCGCTGCGAGCCGGGTGGCCGTGCGGGGGCGGGCGCTGCGCGGGGCGGTGGCGGTGTCCATGGGGGTGGTTCGTCACGGCGCCCGGCACGGATCGCGGACCCCTGCGCGTGCCGAGAGACGCTGGGGCAGGATGGCGCCCATGTCAGAGCAGACCCCCGCATCTGAGGCAGTCCCGTCCGAGCTGGTCCACCTGGAGGTCGCCGACCGCGTCGCGACCATCACGCTGGACTCGCCGCACAACCGCAACGCGCTGTCCCGCCAGCTGATCTCCGAGCTGCGCATCCACCTGGCCGCGGCGGACGCCGACCCGTCGGTCCGGGTGGTCGTGCTGACCTCCGCGGGGCGCGTCTTCTGCTCCGGCGCCGACCTCTCCGAGGCATCCACCGTGCCGATGGACGAGGGCGCGCGGGCGATCGTCGCCCTGCAGCGCCAGATCGTCGCGCTGAGCAAGCCGGTGGTGGTCGTCGTCGCCGGCGCCGCCCGCGCCGGCGGGATCGGGATCGTCGCGGCCGCCGACGTCGCGCTCGTCGCCGAGGACGCCACCTTCGCGCTGACCGAGGTCAAGCTCGGCCTCACCCCGGCGGTCATCTCGCTGACCGTGCTGCCCCGCCTCTCCGACCGCGCCGCGGCGCTGACCGCTCTCGGCGGCGAGGTGTTCAGCGGGGCCGAGGCGGCGTCGTACGGGCTCGTCACGCGGGCGGTCCCCGCCGCCGACCTCGCCGCGACCGTCGAGGAGACCGTCGCCTCGCTCGCCACCGGCGCCCCGCAGGGCCTGCGCGAGACCAAGGCGCTGCTCGGCCGCGACCTGCTCGCCCGGATCGACCGCGACGGCGAGGACCTGGTCGCGCTGTCGGCGCGGCTGTTCGGTTCCGAGGAGGCCCGCGAGGCGATGCGGGCGTTCCTCAGCCGCCCCAAGCGCTGACGCGAGCCGCCGGTTTCTGACCCGCGAGCCGCCGGTTTCTGACCCGCGAGCCGCCGGGTGGCGGCAGGTGGCGATCAGGGACCGGCAGGTCGGCGGTCAGGGACCGGCAGGTCGGCGGTCAGGGACCGGCAGGTCGGCGGTCAGGGACCGGCAGGTCGGCGGTCAGGGACCGGCAGGTCGGCGACGGCGCGGGCCGCGTCCGCGGTGGCGCCGCGGATCAGGCCGAGCCCGCCCGCGTCCCCGATCACCCGCACCGGTACGCCGCCCGGCCGGCCCGGTACGCCGGCCAGCCGCTCCGCGATCGCGTCGGCCAGCGCGGGGTCGGCGACGACCTCGCCCGCCAGCACCACCGCGTCGGCGGGCAGCTCGCGCGCGGTGCCGTGGGCCGGGACCCAGCGGACGCCGGTCGGGGTGAGCGCCTCGACCGTGCAGCCCGCGTGGACGGTGACGCCGAGCCGGTCGAGGCGGTCCATGTGCTCGGTGCGCCGCTTCAGCCCGAACTCCGGGGCGATCTCCGCGCCGGTGGTCAGCAGCGCGACCAGCCGGCCGGTGGCGGCCAGCGTCTCGGCGTACTCGACCGCGGCCAGCCGCCCGCCGATCACCACCACCCGCCGCACGCCCTCCAAGGCGTGCGGCGCCAGCCCGCGCAGCACCCGCGGGTGGTCGCCCGGGAGCGCGGGCAGCGCGACGCGGCCGCCCGTCGCGAGCAGCACGACGTCGGGAGACAGGCCCGCCACCAGGTCGGGGGTCGCGGTGGTCGAGAGCCGCACGACCGCGCCGGAGCGCGCGACCTCGGCCAGCAGCCAGGACAGGTACGGCCCGTTCTCCGGGTGCACGGCGACGGCGTCGACGAGCGCGCCGCCGGGCCGGTCGGAGCGCTCCAGCACCGTCACCCGGTGCCCGAGCCCGTCGGCCAGCCGGGCCGCCTCCAGCCCGGCGGGTCCGGCGCCGACGACGACCACGTGCAGCGCCCGCGAGGCAGCCGGCGTGGAGGGCAGCACCAGGTCCAGGTCGTGGCCGGTGAACGGGTTGACCGCGCACTCGGTGGCGAGCTTCTCCTCCAGGGTGTCGATGCAGTTCTCGCACGATATGCACCGCCGCACCCGCGCGCCCTCGCCCGCGGCGAGCTTCGCCGGCAGCTCGGCGTCGGCCAGGAGCGGCCGCCCCAGCGCCACGAAGTCGGCGCGCCCGTCGGCCAGCACCCGCTCGGCCAGGTGCGGGTCGTGCAGCCGCCCCACCGCGATCACCGGTACGTCGACGGCCTCCCGCACCGCGGCGGCGGCCCCGACGTTGAGCCCGTCGCCGTCGTCGGCCGCGTTGACCATCCCGGTCACCAGCCGGTCGATCACCCCGCCGCTGACGTGGAAGGCGTCCACGCCGGCCTCGACCAGCAGCGGGGCGATGGTGGCGGTGTCGTGGATCGGGCGGCCGCCGGCGACCCGCTCGTATCCGGTGATCCGCAGGGTGACGGGGAAGTCCGCGCCGACCTCGGACCGGATCGCGGCCAGCGCCTCCAGGACCACGCGGGCCCGCCCCTCCGCGGACGTGCCGCGGTAGCGGTCCCCGCGCCGGTTGCGCTGGGGTGCGAGGAACGAGCCGAGGAACATGTAGCCGTGCGCGGCGTGCAGCTCGATGCCGTCGTACCCGGCCTCGCGGACCCGGGCCGCCGCCGCCCGGAACTGGTCCAGGACGCCCGAGATCTGCTCCTTCGTGGCCTCCGCGGAGGGCCGGCCGGTCAGGTACGAGCCGATCACCGACGGGCCGAGCGAGGTCACCCCGTGGAGCTCCGGGCCGAGCCCGTCGGGGCCGGCGTGCACGATCTGCGGCTGGATCCGCGCTCCGTGCGCGTGCACGGCCTCGACCAGCCGCCGGTGCGCGGGCACCGCCTCGTCGGCGCCGATCTGGAGGCCGCCGGGGGTCTCCGGGTGCAGGGGGTCGATGCCGGTGGCGCCGACCGTGACCAGCCCGACCCCGCCGGCCGCGCGGGCCGCGAAGTGCGCCACCGTGCGCTCGGAGGGGTGGCCCTCCGGCGTGCCGTACATGGTCTCCATCGGCGACATCACGATCCGGTTCCGCAGCGCCATCGAGCCGATCCGGCCGGGGGCGAGCAGGTGCGGGAACCGGTCGGGGGGACCGTCGTGCGCGACACCGAGAGACATAGAACCTGTTCTACTCCACGTCTAGGGTGGCAGCGTGGACTTCGCGATGGTGACCGCCTACCAGCCGATCGACCAGCTCGTCCCGCTCGCCCGGGCCGCCGAGGAGGCCGGCTTCCGGGCGTTCAGCCTGGCCGACCACGTGGTCGACCTCGAGGAGATCGCGACGCCGTACCCCTACACCCGCGACGGCGCCCGGCGCTGGGAGACGGACGTGGACTGGCCGGACCCGTGGGTCACGGTCGGCGCGCTGGCCGCGGTCACCGAGCGGCTCGAGTTCTTCACCTCGATCTACGTCGCCGCCCTGCGCGACCCGTTCTCGGTGGCGAAGGCGGTCGGCACGGCGTCCGCGCTCTCCGGCGGCCGGGTCACCCTCGGCGTCGGCGTCGGCTGGTGCCGCGAGGAGTTCGAGCTGCTGGGCCAGGAGTTCACGACCCGGGGGCGGCGTACCGACGAGGGCCTCGCGCTGATGAAGGAGCTGTGGGCGCCCGGCTGGACCGAGTTCGACGGCGAGTTCTACTCCTGCGAGCGGCTGGTGATGCGCCCGACGCCGCCCGGGCCGGTCCCGGTCTGGGTTGGCGGCCTCTCCGACGTCGCCTTCCGCCGTGCCGCCCGCCACGACGGCTGGGTCGGCGACATGGCGACCGCCGACGAGGCGGTCGCGATCGCGGCCCGGCTGCACAAGCTGCGCGCGGAGGCGGGGGCGGATCCCGACGGCCGGTACGACGTGGTGCCGGCGCTCACCGACGCGCTCAACCCCGACGACTTCCTGCGCGCGGCCGAGGGCGGCGTGACCATGACGATGACGATGCCGTGGATGTACTACTGCGGCCGGAACCCGACCCTGCGGGAGAAGCTGGAGGGCGTCGAGCGGTTCCGCGAGGACGTGATCGAGCCGGTCCGTGCCCGCCTCGGCTGAACGGCGGTGGAGGGGTGGGCCGAGGTCCACCGTTGCCCGTAAAGATCACTCCTGACAACCCTGTCCGGTAGACTTCTTCACTTGCCATGGGGCCGTGCGGACGCGGTTGTCCGACCCTGCCCCGGGCATCCGGAACGGCTAGTGACAGGCAGGGATTGATCCGGTGACGGATGAGTTGGTGGAGCGCGAGATCGCGACCGAGCAGGGGTTCGTCGATCGGGTCTACCAGCAGCTGGAGCGGGCCGGCGACGTCGCGCGCGAGCTCGCGCGCGAGGGCCACTCCCGCGGCCGGCTGGGGCACGAGGGCGGCCTCGTGGAGCGCGACGCGATGGTCTTCCAGGCCGCGAAGCGGATGGCCCAGCTCGACGCCGCCCACGAGGGCCTGGTCTTCGGCCGCCTCGACCTGAGCGAGGACGTCGACCGGGAGCCGCGCTACATCGGCCGGATCGGCCTGCGCGACGACGACCACGACTCGCTGCTGGTCGACTGGCGCGCGCCCGCCGCCGCGGTCTTCTACCAGGCGACCGCCGCCACCCCGCAGAACGTGATCCGGCGCCGGGTGCTGCGCGCCGACGGCCGCACCGTGGTCGGCGTCGAGGACGAGCTGCTGGACGCCGAGGGTGTCGCGGCCGCCGAGGCCGCCGGCCGCGAGCTGCCGATCGTCGGCGAGGGCGCCCTGATGGCCCAGCTCTCCCGGGCCCGCGACCGCTCGATGCACTCCATCGTCGCCACGATCCAGGCCGAGCAGGACAAGGCGATCCGCGCGCCCGGCAAGGGCGTCGTGTCGATCTCCGGCGGCCCCGGCACGGGCAAGACCGTGGTCGCGCTGCACCGCGCGGCGTACCTGCTCTACTCCGACCGCCGCCGCTACGAGTCCGGCGGCGTGCTGGTCGTCGGCCCCTCGGGCGTCTTCATGCGCTACATCGAGCGGGTGCTGCCCTCGCTCGGCGAGACCGCCGTCGCGCTGCGCTCGCTCGGCGAGGTCGTCGACGGCGTCCGGGCGACCCGCCACGACGAGCCGGCCGTCGCCGACGTCAAGGGATCGGGCCGGATGGCCGAGCTGATGCGCCGCGTCGCCCGCCAGCAGGCGCCCGGCTCGCCGACCGAGTTCCGGGTCTTCTGGCGCGACGACCGGCTCGCGCTCGAGCGCGGCAAGCTCGGCCAGATCCGCCGCAGCCTGATGTCCCAGGGGCGCCGCAACAAGCAGCTGCCGCGGGTCTCCCACGCCCTGCTCGACGCGCTCTGGCGCCAGGTCAAGGGCGAGCGGGGCCGCGAGCTCGGCCGCGAGGCGTTCGAGGACGAGATGCTCGGCCGCCAGGACTTCCTCGACTTCGCGCTGGCCTGGTGGCCGCCGCTGGACGCGCCGACCGTGCTCTCCTGGCTCGGCGACGCCGAGTTCCTGGCCCGGGTGGCGGGCGACCTGCTCTCCCACGACGAGCAGCGGCTGCTGCACAAGACGTGGAGCACGCTGGACCCGACCCGCCCGATCGGGCCGCAGATCTCCATCGAGGACGTGCCGCTGCTCGACGAGCTGCGCTACGCGCTCGGGGACGTGCCGCGCCGCGCCGAGGACGAGCGCGACGACCCGATGGGTCTCGTCGAGGGCGTCAACATCCAGGAGCTGATGACCGCCGCGGACCGCGAGTTCGCGCCGTCGGGCCGCGCCTGGACGCCGCCGACCCACAGCATCGAGGACGACGGCTACGCCCACGTGCTCATCGACGAGGCGCAGGACCTCACGCCGATGCAGTGGCGGATGGTCGGGCGCCGCGGCCGCGCCGCCTCCTGGACGATCGTCGGCGACCCGGCGCAGTCCTCCTGGCCGGTGCCCGAGGAGTCGGCCGCCGCCCGCGCGGAGGCGCTGGAGCGCAAGCAGCTGCACCAGTTCCACCTGTCGACCAACTACCGGAACTCGGCCGAGATCTACGCCTACGCAGCCGCGTACGCCGAGCGGGTCGGCCTCGACGCCGACCTGCCCGACGCCGTGCGCCGGACAGGCTCCGAGCCGGTCGAGGTCGCGCTGGACGACGCCGGCGACCTCGAGGCGGCCACCCGCGCCGCCGTCGTCGAGCTGGCCGGCCGCGTCGCCGGCACCGTCGGCATCGTGGTCCCGGTCGCCCGCCGCTCCGAGGTGAACTCGTGGCTGGCCTCCTGGCCCGAGCTCGCCGCGGACGCCCCGTCCGCCGCCGCCTC
This sequence comes from Nocardioides sp. YIM 152588, assembly GCF_040191335.1. NCBI lineage: Bacteria > Bacillati > Actinomycetota > Actinomycetes > Propionibacteriales > Nocardioidaceae > Nocardioides > Nocardioides sp. YIM 152588. Next base: position 65,942 of record NZ_JBEGDJ010000002.1, read on the forward strand.
GGCCCGCGACGCGGCCTCCACCCCGTCGGGTGAGGACCGCGTCGTCGTACTGACCGGACTGGACACCAAGGGCCTCGAGTTCGACGGCATCGTGGTGGTCCGACCGCAGGAGATCGAGGACGAGTCGGTGACCGGTCGGGCGACGCTGTACGTCGTGCTCACGCGTGCCACGCAGTTCCTGACGACCATCGGCTGAACCGCCCCGGCGCGGCGGGGAGCCGTCGCCCTAGGCTTCACCCATGGACACCACGCCCCTCACCGCCCGGGAAGCCATCGCGGCCATCCAGGGGCACGAGGCGTGGGCGATCATCCGGCGCTCCACCCGCAGCGGCGACCGGGACACCGTCGGCATCATCGGCGGCCCCAGCTGGGTCGCCGAGAGCATCATGGACATCCCGCTCGAGGACGGCCTGCCGGAGCCGGGGCGCACCGTCGACCGGCTGGTCGCCGTGCCGTTCCGGCAGATCGCCGAGCGCGGGTTCGAGGCCCACGACGACGGCACCCCGCTGGTCGTCGTCGACATCGCCGAGGAGCACGAGTTCTCCGTCGCGGACGTCGTGGGGGCGATCGACGACACCGGCCTGGACTTCGCCGACCGCGGCGGCTTCGAGAGCACCGACGAGGAGTACGCGAAGCTCGTCGAGTCGATCATCACCGAGGAGATCGGCCAGGGTGAGGGCGCCAACCTGGTGGTCGGCCGCAACTACCGGGCGGTCGTCGCCGACTGGGGTCCCGACAGGGCGCTGACCGTCTTCAAGCGGCTGCTCGAGCGCGAGCGGGGCGCCTACTGGACGTTCCTCTTCTACACCGGCGAGCGGTACCTCATCGGCGCCAGCCCGGAGCGGCACGTCTCCGTGCACGGCGGCGACGTCCGGATGAACCCGATCTCCGGCACCTTCCACCTGCGCCCGCCGGCCGGGGAGACCCGCAGCACCGAGGCCCGGCTGGCCGAGTTCCTGCGCGACGAGAAGGAGATCTACGAGCTCTTCATGGTCGTCGACGAGGAGCTCAAGATGATGTGCGACATCTGCACGGAGGGCGGCCAGGTCCTGGGCCCGTTCCTCAAGCCGATGACGCACCTCATCCACACCGAGTACCTGCTCGCCGGCCGCACCACCCGGGACGTCCGCACGGTCCTGCGCGACACCATGTACGCCGCCACGGTGACCGGCTCGCCGGTGGAGAACGCCTGCCGGCTGATCAAGGCGTACGAGCCGGAGGGGCGCGGCTACTACGCCGCGGCGCTGGCGCTGTTCGGCCGCGACGCCGACGGCGAGCAGGTCGTGGACTCGCCCATCGTGATCCGGACCGCCGACGTCGACACGTCCGGGCGGTTGAAGGTGACGGCGGGTGCCACCCTGGTGCGCGACTCCGACCCGGCGTACGAGGTCGCGGAGACGCACGCGAAGGCCGGCGGCATCCTCTCGGCGTTCGGGCTGGTCCCGCCCGCCCCGGCGCCGGCGACCGCGGGCGCCGACCTGGCCACGCTGGTCGCCGACGAGGAGGTGCTGATCACCCTCGCCTCCCGCAACGGCCGGCTCTCCGGCTTCTGGCTGGCCGACCAGGCCGGCACCCCCGCCGACCCGCGGCTGGCCGGGAAGTCGGCGGTGATCCTCGACGGCGAGGACGACTTCGTGAACATGCTGCGCCACATGCTGGCGCGGATGGGCATGACCAGCGAGGTGGTCAAGCACCGCGACTACGTGCCGGGCTGCCTGGACGGCTTCGACCTGGTCATCGTCGGACCGGGCCCCGGCGACCCGCGCGACGGCGAGGACCCGAAGATGGCGCACCTTCGGGCCGGGGTCGCGTCGCTGCTGGAGGCCGAGCGTCCGTTCCTCGCGGTCTGCCTGGGCCACCAGGCGCTGTGCCACCTGCTCGGCATCCCGCTGGCCTACAAGGACATCGTCTTCCAGGGCACGCAGGCCCAGGTGCTGCTCGACGGCAAGCCCGAGCGGGTCGGCTTCTACAACACGTTCGTCGGCCGGGTCGGCCCCGACACCGTGCTCCCCGACGGGGTCCGGGTCGAGGCGGATGCCGCCACCGGCGACGTCAACGCCGTGATCGGCCCGCACTACCGCGGCGTGCAGTTCCACGCCGAGTCGATCCTGACCGAGCACGGGTTCGCGCTCGTGCACGACCTCGTCGTCGACGTACTGCTGGACTGACGGGGACGGGTCGGCGGGCGGAGCGATGGCCGCGCGGAGGCCGGACGTCGTGGTGGTCGACCACCACGACTCCTACACCGGCAACCTGGTGCACCTGATCGCCGGCGTGACCGGCGTGCTGCCGACGGTGCTGCAGCACGACGAGGTGGAGCCGGACGACGTGCTGCGCCACGAGTACGTGGTGCTCTCCCCGGGCCCCGGTCACCCCGCCGTACGGCGCGACTTCGTGGTCGGACGCGAGGTGCTGATCTCGGCCTCGCGGCCGGTGCTCGGCGTCTGCCTCGGGATGCAGGGGATGGTCACCACCTACGGTGGACTCGTGGATCGGGTCTCGCCCGGGCACGGAGTCGAGGCCCGGATCACCCACGACGGCGCCGGCGTGTTCGCCGGCCTGCCGCAGGAGTTCCGCGCCATCCGCTACCACTCGCTGGCGGTGCTGGACCTGCCCGAGGGGATCCGGCCCACGGCGATCGACGAGCTGACCGGGATCACGATGGGGCTGGAGCACGCGGCGCTGCCGCTGGTCGGGGTGCAGTTCCACCCCGAGTCGATCCTCACCGAGCACGGCGCGGAGCTGGTCGCGAACTTCCTCGGGGATCCCCGGTGGTGAGCGCGGTGGGGTGGTCGGTGAGGGCATGGTGAGGGCATGGTGACGCCGGGCGACGCCGGCGAGGCCTTCGCCCGGGTCCAGGACCGCAGCCCCCGCTGCGTCTGGCTCGACGGGGGCGGCGCCCGGGACTGGTCGCGGCGCCGCTCGATCCTCGGCTGGCTCGACGAGGACGACGTGTCGCTGACGTACTCCGCCGCGCGCCGCGAGGTGACCCGGCACGCCGGCGGCCGCTCGGAGGTGGTCGGCGACGATCCGTTCACCGTGCTCGAGGCCGAGCTGGCCGCGGGGTCGGAGAGCGACCAGTGGTTCGGCTACTTCGGCTACGCCGCCCGGCCGGACCTGCCCGCGGCGCCCGACCCGGCGATGCCCGACGCCGTGTGGATGCGGCCCTCACACGTCCGCGAGTTCACTCACGTCACACCTGACGGGGGTTTCGGTCACTTGTCGGGCGTTGCAACGCCTGTCAAGCGTCGGAATCACCGGTCGACCGGTGATTCCGACGCCGTCGGCGCCCCCGAGGACGCCATCCCCGCCGACTACGCCGCCGCGTTCGCCTCGGTCCAGGAGCACCTGCACGCGGGCAACTCCTACGAGGTCAACCTGACCCACCGGCTGCGGGTGGAGAACCCGCTCGCCCCGGCGGCGGTCTACCTGCGGCTGCGCGCGCTCAACCCGGCGCCGTACGCCGGTTTCCTGCAGCACGACGTGGAGGGCGCCCGGGCGTGGCTGCTCAGCTCCAGCCCGGAGCGGTACGCGCTGATCACGGGGGATCGGACGCTGGAGGCGAAGCCGATCAAGGGGACGACCCCGCGCAACGCGCTGCCCGACGAGGACGCGGCGGCGCGGGACCGGCTGGCCGCGGACCCCAAGTTCCGCGCCGAGAACCTGATGATCGTGGACCTGCTCCGCAACGACCTCAGCCTGGTCTGCGAGGTCGGCAGCGTGGAGGTGCCACACCTGATGGAGGTGGAGTCCTACGCCTCGGTGCACCAGCTGGTCTCGACCGTCTGCGGTCGGCTGCGTGACGACGTCACGACCGTCGGCGCGCTGCGCTCGCTCTTCCCGGCGGGGTCGATGACCGGGGCGCCCAAGCTGCGCACGATGGAGATCATCGACGAGGTCGAGGCCGACCCGCGGGGGGTCTACTCCGGCGCGTTCGGCTGGGTCTCCGGCGACGGCCGCGCCGACCTCGGCGTGGTGATCCGGTCGCTGGCCACGACCGGGGACGGCACCTACGTGCTCGGCACCGGCGGCGGCATCATCGTCGACAGCGACCCGGCGGAGGAGTACGCCGAGACGCGGTGGAAGGCGGCGCGCCTGCTGGAGGCGCTGCGCAGCTGAGCTCGGGCTGATCGAGGTGCTCGTCCTCTGACCAGCCCGAGCCCGCGCGAGCGGGTCAGCGCAGGTCGGTCAGCGTCCCCGGGTCCACGGTGGAGCCGACGATCTCGCGCAGCCGGTCGGAGACGTCCCAGATGTTGACGTTCATCGCCGCGGTCACCTTGTGGTCGGGGTCGAGCCAGTAGGCGATGAACTCGCCGTCCTCCAGCGACCCGCGGACCTCGACGGTGTCGGAGGCGGACCCGTGCCCGACGTACTCCATCCCGAAGTCGAACTGGTCGGTGTAGAAGTACGGCAGCCAGTCGTAGGCCACCTCCTGGCCGAGGATCGACTTCGCGGCGGCCTTGCCCTGGCGGATCGCGTTGTCCCAGTGCTCGACGCGCAGCGGGCCGAGCACGGTGTTGACCGCGAGCGCGACGTCGCCGGCCGCCCACACGTGTGGGTCCGTGGCGCGCAGGTGCTGGTCGACGGTGATCCCGCCGCCGTCCTCGGGCGGCGCGACGCCGAGCCCGGCCTGCTCCGCCAGCGAGGTACGGGGGGCGGCGCCGACGGCGACGACGACCAGGTCGGCGTCGAACGTGCCCTCGGAGGTGCGCACGCCGGTGGGGGCCAGGTGCGGGTGGCCGTCGACGGTCTCGATCGCCTCGACGGTGACGCCGGTGCGGATGTCGACGCCGTGGCCGCGGTGCAGGTCGGTCAGGTACTGGGCCATCTCCTCGCCCAGCACCCCGGCCAGCGGCAGCGGCGCCGCCTCCAGGACGGTCACCTCCATGCCGGCCTGGCGGGCCGCGGCGGCGAGCTCGAGGCCGATCCAGCCGCCCCCGACCAGCACGGCGCGGCCACCGGGGACGAACGCCTTCTTCAACGCGTCGGCGTCCTCCACCGTCCGCAGGTACGACGCCGCCCCGGCGCCCGGGAAGCCCGGCACCTTCGGCTCGGCGCCGGTGGCGAGGAGCAGTGCGTCGTAGGTCAGCGGGTCGCCCAGCGGCGGTGCCGGCTCGAGGGTGACGGTCCGCGAGGCCAGGTCGATCCCGGTCGCGGTGGTGCCGGTCAGCACCCGTACGTCGTGCTCGTCGTACCAGGCCTGGTCGTGGACCAGGGCGTCGGCGAACGACTTCTTGCCGCTCAGGTAGCTCTTCGACAGCGGCGGGCGCTCGTACGGCAGGTGGTCCTCGGCGCCGATCAGGGTGATGGCGCCGTCGTACCCCTCCTCGCGGAGCGTGGTGATGGCGTGGGCGGCGGCGAGTCCGCCGCCCACGATGACGGTCTGCTGGAGCTCGGTCATTCCTCGAGCCTGCCCGGTCAGCGCCGGGTGAAACGGGATGCGCCGGCCCGGGGTGGCCTCGTGTGCCCCACGCCCCGCTATGCCGCTGTCTCAGGCACACGACCCAGGCCGGGGTGGCCTCGTGTGCCCCACGCCCCGCTATGCCGCTGTCTCAGGCACACGACCCACCTCACCGAGGCGGGACGCCCCACCTCACCGAGGCGGGAGGACCCGGCCCACCGAGGCGGGACGACCGACCTACTCCGCCGCCCCCGAGGGCGATCCCGCCGGCGACTCCGCCGGCGACTCCGACTCCCACGCCGACCCCACGGGCCCGACTCCGCTGTCGACGGCGTGCTGCGCCAGCGTGGCCAGCGTCGCCTCGACGCCGGCGACCACGGCGTCCTCGTCGTACGGCGCCGGGTCGGCGACGTTGACCACCTGGAAGAGCGTGCCGTTCTCGACGAAGCCGGTCACGTAGAGCTGGCCCTTGCGGGCGTCGACCACGAGCCGCGCGGCGTCCGCGCCCTCGACCTCGGCGTCGCGCACGTCCGCGCTGGCCAGCTGGCCCATCGCCTCCCAGAGCTGGTCCAGGGAGCCGTCGAAGAGCTGGTAGTTGGCGGTCAGCACCGGGTCGCCGGAGTCGGCCTCGGGTGCGAACCGGCAGTCCGGCTCCGTCGGGGTGCCGTCCTTCTTGGTCGTCTCGGCGCCGAACTGCTTCTTCACGAACGCCTCGGTGAGCGCGTCGCAGGGGTTCCACAGCGCCGGGGTCTCGGTGGGCAGGTCCGGCGTCGGGGCGGCGTCGTCCTCGCCCCCGCACGCGGCGAGCCCGGCCAGCCCGACCAGCAGGAGCGGTACGGCGACCGCCGCCCGGGAGCGCAGTCGGGGACGGGTGGTGCGTGCCCTAGGCATCGGGGCGTTCCTTTCCGGGGATGCGCAGCACCAGTCGGGCGCCGCCGCTGGCGTTCTCGGTGGCGTGCACGGTGCCGGAGTGCCGCTCGGCCACCTGCCGGACGATAGCCAGCCCGAGGCCGGATCCGGGCATCGTGCGGGCGTCGGGGGAGCGCCAGAACCGGTCGAAGATGAGGGTGCGGTCCGCCTCGGCGATGCCAGGGCCCTGGTCGTCGACGGTGAGCACGCCGTCGCTGAGCCGGACCGTCACCTGGCCGTCGGTGGGGCTCCACTTGGCGGCGTTGTCGAGCAGGTTGGTGACGGCGCGCTCGAGCTCGCTGGCCTCGCCCTCGATCCACCACGGGCGGGTGAAGACCTCGAAGGTGAGGCCGGGCGCGCGGCGGCGCACCCGCTGCACGGCGTGGTCGACGATCTCGCCGAGGTCGACGGGCTCGACCTGCACCCGGATCGGCTCGTCGCGGGCCAGCGCGGTGAGGTCGCCGATCAGGGTGGTCAGCTCCTCGATCTGGGCGCGGACGTCCTCGAGGATCTCGGCGCGCGCCTCGGCGGGCAGCGCGTCGGGGTCCGCGCCGGACATGGTCAGCAGGTCGATGTTGGTGCGCAGCGCGGTCAGCGGGGTGCGCAGCTCGTGGCTGGCGTCGGCGACCAGCTGCCGCTGCCGGGTCCGGGAGGCGTCCAGGGCGGTGAGCATGTGGTTGAACGCGGTCGCCAGCCGCGCCACCTCGTCGTCGCCCTCGACGGGCAGCGGGGTGAAGTCCTCGGTGCGGGCCACGTTCTCCGCGGCCTCGGTGACCTTGCGGACCGGACGCAGCCCGTTGGTGGCGACGCCCCAGCCGGCGAACCCGGCGGTGATCACCCCCAGGACGCCGAAGGCGAGGGTCACCCAGCCCAGCCGCGCCAGGATCAGGTCCTGGGCGGCGAGCGGCTGCGCCATGATCAGCGCGACGCCGTCGGCCTGGGTGGGCACGGCGACGACCCGGTAGCGCTCGTCGGCGATCAGCAGCGTGCGCAGACTCGAGTCGCTCTCCCCGCGCGCCACGGCCAGCTCGGGTGCGCCGAGCTCGATGTCGGGGCCGCGGTCGAGGATCTGGCCGTGGCCGTTGCTGTAGAGGAACGCGATCCGTACGTCGGCCGCGCCGATCGCCCAGGACGGGACCTTGGTGGTGGCCAGCTCCAGCAGCGTGTTGGAGCGCGCCGCGGCGTTCGCCCGCTTCTCCAGGCTCCGGTCCAGGCTGTCCTGCATCTGCACGCGCGCGGTCACGTAGGCGCCGACGGCGACGAACGCGACGGCCAGCGCCACCGCCATGGTGGTCAGCAGCACCACCCGGCTCGCCAGGGACCTGCGGTAGTGCCAGCGGCCGTCCGGGCCCGGACCGACCGCCAACGACCAGCTCACGCGTCGGGCGCCTTCAGCACGTAGCCGATGCCGCGCACGGTGTGGATCAGCCGCGGCTCGTCCTCGGCCTCGGTCTTGCGGCGCAGGTAGCCGACGTACACCTCGAGGGAGTTGGCGGTGGTCGGGAAGTCGTAGCCCCAGACCTCCTCCAGGATGAAGCTGCGGTCCAGCACCCGGCGTGGCCGCCGCAGGAACATCTCCAGCAGCGTGAACTCGGTGCGGGTCAGGTCGATCCGCCGGTCGCCCCGGGTCACCTCGCGGGTGGTCACGTTCATGGTGAGGTCGGCGAAGGTGAGGATCTCCTCGTCCCCGCTCTCGGCCGGCACCACGCGGCGCAGCAGCGCCCGCAGCCGGGCCAGCAGCTCCTGCAGCGCGAACGGCTTGGTCAGGTAGTCGTCGGCGCCGGCATCCAGCCCCTCGACGCGCTCCCCGACGGCGTCGCGCGCGGTCAGCACCAGGATCGGTACGTCGTTGCCGGCCGCCCGCAGCGCGCGGGTGGTCTCCAGGCCGTCCAGCCGCGGCATCATCACGTCCATCACGACCACGTCGGGCGCGATCGAGCCGATGCCCGCCAGCGCCTCCGCGCCGTCGCCGGCGAGGTGGACGTCGTAGCCGTTGAACTCCAGCGACCGGCGCAGGGACTCGCGGACGGCGCGGTCGTCGTCGACCACCAGGACCCGGGCGCTGGGTGTCGCGTTGCTGGCCATGGGCTCATCATGGCCGATGCTGCTGAGCGGTCGCTGAGAGCGACACGATCCCGCGCGCTCAGAGGTAGCGCTGCGCGAGCCGCCCGGCCCGGGCGCCGTACTGCCCGCCGAACAGGCAGGCGTGCACCAGCAGCGGGAAGAGCTGGTGGAAGGCGAGCCGGTCGTCCCAGCCGTCCGCGAGCGGCGCCACGTCCTGGTACGCCGCCATCACCGCCGGCAGCTGCGGCAGCCCGAACAGCGCCAGCATCGCCAGGTCGACCTCGCGGTGGCCGGCGTAGGCGGCGGGGTCGATGACGACCACGCGGCCCTCGGTGCCCCACAGCACGTTGCCGTTCCACAGGTCGCCGTGCAGCAGCGCCGGCGGCTCCTCGGGCACGATGGTCGCGCCCGCGGCGACGGCCCGCTCGATCGACGCGGCGTCGTCGGCGGCGAGCAGCCCCTTGTCCCGCGCGACCCGGAGGTAGGGCAGGATCCGGCGCTCGGCGTAGAACTCCGCCCACGTGTCGAGGGGCCGGTTCGGCATCGGCAGCCGGCCGATGTAGCCGTCCGACCCGGCGCCGTACGACGCGACGCCGGCCGCGTCGCGGGCGGCGTGGGTCCGGGCCAGCGCCCGCCCGAAGGAGGCGGCGGCGTCGGCGTCGGGCCGGCCGGGCTCGACCCAGTCGACGATGATGCAGTCGTCGGCGACGGCCAGCACCTCGGGCGTGGCGACCCCGTCGGGGGCCCGCGTCAGCCAGCGCAGGCCGGCCGCCTCGGTCTCGAAGAAGCGGGGCGGCGCGGCGGTCAGCGTCTTGAGCAGCGCGGAGCGGCCGCTGGACAGGCGCAGCTTGACGGCGGTGGCGATGTCACCGCCGGCGACCGGCGCGGTGGCGACGACCGACGTGCCGAGCAGCTGCTCGGCACGCTCGGCGATCACCGGTTGGCGAGCCACCCCGCATCACCTCCCCGAGGTCCGCGTGGCGTGGGCCGCCGTGCCGCGTGGCTCAGGCCTGCCCCTTGAGCGCCTTCGGGATCTCGCGGCCCTGCTCGATGGCGCGCTCGGGGGCCTTGACCTTCTTGAAGCGGCGCACGCCGATGTAGGCGATCAGTGCCGCGAGCACCACGTAGAGCCCGAAGACGCACAGGAACGCCCAGTGCAGGTCGAGGCCCTCGCCGTTCCAGTTGATGAAGTAGGCCAGGGCGACGGAGAACATGATGATGGCGAGCAGCAGCAGGAACGCCGCCACGGCCAGCATCGCGACGCCGGTCCCGCCGGCGGTGACGCTCACCTTGAGCTCGGACTTGGCGAGCTCGATCTCCTTGCGCAGCAGGAGGGAGAGATCGCTCTGCGCGTCCTTGATCAGGCGCCCGATAGTGGGCTCCTCGACGGTCGGGTCGGTGGCCATGCCGACGACCTTACAGATATCGATAGGATCGCTGACAGGTGAGCCGGGAAGTCTGGTCGGCAGTCGTTTCGCCCTGCCCGTGTTCCAACCCCGCCTGGAGGCCATGTTGACGCCCACGTCCCGCCCGGAACGAGCGCCGGACGAGCTCTGGAAGCAGGGCCCCGTCTGGACCGCGAGCAACCGCCCGATCGCGAAGTACGTCGCCCGGCCGCTGCGCGAGTTCCTCCGCGTCGAGGCGGCGGGCTCGCTGCTCCTGCTGGCGGCGACGGTCGCCGCGCTGCTCTGGGTGAACCTGCCCTTCGACGGCTGGGCCGAGGCCTACGACCACTTCTGGCACACCGAGCTCGCGATCCACATCGGCGACTTCCACATCGAGGAGTCGCTGCAGCACTGGGTCAACGACGGCCTGATGGCGATCTTCTTCTTCGTCGTCGGCCTGGAGATCAAGTACGAGATCGTCCACGGCGACCTGCGCGACCCGCGGACGGCGGCGCTGCCGATCGTGGCGGCGCTCGGCGGCATGCTGGTGCCGGCGGGCATCTACGCCCTCATCGCGGGCGGCGGCGACGCCAGCGCGGGCTGGGGCATCCCGATGGCCACCGACATCGCTTTCGCGGTCGGCGTCGTCGGCGTGCTGGGCCGACGGATCCCGTCCTCGGCGCGCCTGTTCCTGCTGACGCTCGCGATCGTCGACGACATCGGCGCGATCATCGTGATCGCGGTCTTCTACACCAGTGACCTCTCCCTGATGTGGCTCGGCATCGCGCTGCTGCTGCTCGCGGTGATGGCCTTCCTGCGGGCGATCAAGTTCTGGGCGGGTTCGGTCCACCTGGTGCTGGCCCTCGGCATCTGGTTCGCGCTGCTGGAGTCCGGCGTGCACGCCACGCTCGCGGGCGTCGCGGTCGGCCTGCTCACCCCGGCGACCGCGCTGCTGGAGCCCCGGGTCGCGAAGGAGTACGCCGTCTCCGCGCTCAAGGACCGCACCCTGGACGCGGAGGAGGTGCACCGGCTGCGGTTCCTGCTGGAGGAGTCGGTCGCGCTGGCCGAGCGCCAGCAGTCCCGGCTGCACCCGGTCTCCTCCTACGTGGTGCTGCCGATCTTCGCGCTGGCGAACGCCGGCGTGGTGCTGACCGGCGGCGCGCTGGGCGACGCGATCACGTCGACGGCGGCGCTGGCCATCGGCGCCGGCCTGGTGATCGGCAAGCCGCTGGGCATCCTGGTGGCGTCGTTCCTCGCGATCCGCTTCGGCCTGGGCCGGATGCCGCAGGGCAGCAACTGGGGACAGCTGCTCGGCATCGGCATGGTGGCCGGTATCGGCTTCACCGTCTCGCTCTTCATCGCCGGGCTCTCCTTCCCCGACTCGCCGGCCATCACCGACGAGGCCAAGGTCGGCATCCTCATCGCCTCCCTGGTCGCGGCCGTCCTGGGTGTGGTGATCCTGATGCTGACCAGCCGTGCCCCGGAGACCGAGGAGTCGTCCACCGAGCACGCCGAGGCCGACGTCCCGGTCTCGGGCTAGCGGCCCCGGGAAGCACGAACGCCGAGTCGGCAGGAGCTTCCTGCCGACTCGGCGTTCGTCGTCCGGCGCCTCGGGGGTCGTCCCCCGGCGACCCGGCTACTCGTCGGTGGAGGTGGTCTTCCCGGCCGAGATCAGCGCCATGATCGAGGAGTCGGCGAGCGTCTGGGTGTCGCCGACCTCCCGGCCCTCGGCGACGTCGCGCAGCAGCCGGCGCATGATCTTGCCCGAGCGGGTCTTGGGCAGCTCGGGGACGATCATGATCTGGCGGGGCTTGGCGATCGGGCCGATCTCGTGGCGGACGTGGTCGGAGAGCTCCTTGACGATCGCCGCGTTGTCCTCGGCCGCCGCCCCCTCGAACTCCTCGCGCAGGATCACGTAGGCGACGACGGCCTGGCCGGTGTCGGGGTCGGTGGCGCCGACCACGGCGGACTCGGCGACCTTCGGGTGGGAGACCAGCGCGGACTCGATCTCGGTGGTGGAGAGCCGGTGGCCGGACACGTTCATCACGTCGTCGACCCGGCCGAGCACCCAGATGTCGCCGTCCTCGTCCTTCTTCGCCCCGTCGCCGGCGAAGTAGTAGCCCTCCTTGCGGAAGCGCGACCAGTAGGTGTCGACGTACCGCTGGTCGTCGCCCCAGATGGTGCGCAGCATCGACGGCCACGGCTTGGTCACCACGAGGTAGCCACCCGACCCGTTCGGCACCGACCTGCCCTCGTCGTCGACCACGTCGGCGAAGACGCCCGGGATCGGGGTCATCGCGGAGCCGGGCTTGCCGGCGGTGACGCCGGGCAGCGGGGAGATCATGATCGCGCCGGTCTCGGTCTGCCACCAGGTGTCGACCACGGGGGTGCGGTCGCCGCCGATGACGTGGCGGTACCAGACGTAGGCCTCCGGGTTGATCGGCTCGCCCACCGATCCCAGGATGCGCAGCGACGACATGTCGAAGGAGTCCGGCACCTCGCGGCCCTGCTTCATGAAGGAGCGGATCGCGGTCGGCGCGGTGTAGAAGATCGTGACCTTGTAGTCCTGCACGATCTTCCACCAGCGGCCGCGCTCGGGGCTGTCCGGCGTGCCCTCGTAGAGCACCTGGGTGACGCCGTTGGCCAGCGGGCCGTAGACGATGTAGGAGTGCCCGGTGACCCAGCCGATGTCGGCGGTGCACCAGTAGACGTCGGTCTCCGGCTTGAGGTCGAAGACCGCGTGGTGGGTGTAGGAGGCCCCGGTCAGGTAGCCGCCGGTGGTGTGCAGGATGCCCTTCGGCTTGCCGGTGGTGCCCGACGTGTACATGACGTAGAGCGGGTGCTCGCTGTCGAACGCCTCCGGGGTGTGCTGGTCCGAGGCGCCGTCGACGACGTCGTGCCACCACACGTCGATGCCGCCCGCGTCCGGGCCGGAGAACGCGACCTCCTGGCCGGTGCGCCGCACCACCAGCACGGCCTCGACCTTGTGGCCGGCGTCGGCGGACTTCTGCACCGCCTCGTCGACGGCCGGCTTCAGGGCGGACGGCGCGCCGCGGCGGTAGCCGCCGTCCGCGGTGACCACGACCTTGGCCTGGCAGTCCTCGAGCCGCGAGGCCAGCGCCTCGGACGAGAACCCGCCGAACACCACGGTGTGCGGGGCGCCGATCCGGGCGCAGGCGAGCATCGCCACGATCGCCTCGGGGATCATCGGCATGTAGATCGCGACCCGGTCGCCGGTGGCGACGCCGAGGTCGGTGAGCGCGTTGGCGGCCTTGGAGACCTCGCGCTGGAGGTCGGCGTAGGTCAGGTCGCGGGTGTCGTCGACCGGCTCGCCGACCCAGTGGATCGCCACCTTGTCGCCGCGGCCGGCCTCGACGTGCCGGTCGACGCAGTTGTAGGCGGCGTTGATCCGGCCGCCGACGAACCACTTCGCGAACGGCGCGTTGGACCAGTCGAGGACCTGGGTGAACGGCTCGGCCCAGTCCAGGCGGGCGGCCTGCTCGGCCCAGAACGCGTCGGGGTCGGCGGCCGCCGCGTCGTACGCCTCGGCGGTGAGGTTCGCGTCGGCCGCGAGCTCGGCCGGCGGCTCGAAGCGACGGTCCTCCTTGAGCAGGTTGGCCAGGGTTTCCTCGGTCTTGCTCACGATCTCTCCTGATGTGCTGGGTGATGCGGACCACACTAGAACGCTGGGGGTGGGCCCGGTCCCCCCGGAAGTGGTGCGGGGCCGGGAACGCCGGCGGGGCGGCGGGCCGGGTCAGAGCCGGCCCGCCGCCCCGCACGGGTGGGTGGATCAGACGTCGCCCTGGGCGTGCTTCGCGACGAGGTCGGTGCGGCCGGGGTAGCGGATCTCCTCGACCAGCTCCTGCATGGTCTCCGACGGCTTCTTCGTGAACTGCGAGACCACGATGATGACCGCGAAGTTCAACAGCATCCCGATGAAGCCGAAGCCGGTCGGGGCGATGTCGAGGATCGGGTCCTTGCCGAGGAAGAACCAGGCCGACTCCGCGGGCAGCGTCCAGACGAAGTACGCCGCGGTGACGATCAGGCCGACGCTCATTCCGGCGGCGGCGCCGGCGGCCGTGCACTTCTTCCAGAAGACCCCGAGGACGAGGATCGGGAAGAAGGTCGCGGCCGCCAGACCGAAGGCCAAGGCGACCACCTGGCCTGCGAAGCCGGGCGGGTTGATGCCGAGCCAGCCGGCCACGACGACCGCGACGGCCATCGAGATCCGGGCCACCAGCAGCTGGGTCTTCTCCGGCGCCGCCGGGTTGATCCGCTTGTGGTAGATGTCGTTGGCGACCGCCGAGGAGATCACCAGCAGCAGGCCCGACGCCGTCGAGAGCGCGGCGGCGAGGCCACCGGCCGCGACCAGGCCGACGATCGGCGCGGGCAGGCCGCCGATCTCCGGCGAGGCGAGCACCAGGATGTCGTTGTTGATGATGACCTCGTTGGCGCTGCTGCCGAGGAAGTCGATCGCGCCGTTGCCGTTGAGGTCGGTGACCGCGCCGCCGTCGAGGCCGGTGATCAGCCCGACGTCGGCCCACTTCTCGAACCACGACTGGTCGGCCAGCGTGCCGGCCTGCGACTCGTTGAGGATGTTGTACTTCGCGAACGCCGCCACCGTGGGAGCGGTGGTGTAGAGCAGCGCGATGAAGAACAGCGCCCAGAGCGCGGAGTAGCGGGCGGCCCGCACGTTCTTGGCCGTGTAGAACCGGACGATCACGTGCGGCAGGCCGGCGGTTCCGAACATCAGCGTCGCCGTCAGCAGGAACATGTTGAGCTGGCTGTTGCCGGTCAGCGCCGAGGTGTACTCGCCGAAGCCGAGCTCGGACTGCAGCACCTCGAGCTCGGCGAGGATCTGGCCGAACCCGATCTGCGGGAGCGGGATGTCGGTCAGCTTGGCCGAGATCGCGACCGCCGGGATCAGGTAGGCGACGATCAGCACCGAGTACTGGCAGACCTGCGTCCAGGTGATGCCCTTCATGCCGCCGAGGACGGCGTAGAAGAGGACGATCGTCATGCCGATCAGCACGCCGACGGTGGTGTCGACCTGCAGGAAGCGGCTGAACACCACGCCGACGCCGGCCATCTGGCCGACGACGTAGGTCAGCGACACGGCGATCGCGCAGACCACCGCGATCAGGCGGGCGGTCTCGTTGTACCGGTCGCCGACGAAGTCCGGGATCGTGTACTTGCCGAACTTGCGCAGGTACGGCGCGAGCAGCAGCGCGAGCAGCACGTAGCCGCCCGTCCAGCCCATCAGGAACGCCGAGCCGCTGTAGCCGTTGTAGGCGAGCGCGATGAGGCCCGCCATCGAGATGAACGACGCCGCGCTCATCCAGTCGGCCGCGATCGCCGCGCCGTTGGCCGGCGCCGGGATCCCGCCGCCAGCCACGTAGAAGCCGGAGGTGTCGCTCACCCGGCTGGCGTAGGCGACGTAGATGTAGACGCTGAAGGTGAGGACGACGAAGACGAGCGTCCAGATCTGGATGTCACTCACGAGTGGTGCACCTCGCCCTCGTAGTCGTCGATGTCGATGCCGAAGTCCTTGTCGAGCTTGTCCATCCGCCAGACGTAGACCGCGATCAGGGCGAGGAAGACCAGGATCGAGCCCTGGTTGGCGAACCAGAAGCCGACGGGGAAGCCGGCCACCTCGATGCCATTGAGTGCGTCGGCGAAGAAGATCCCGGCCCCGAAGGAGACCAGGGCCCAGATCGCCAGCAGCACGCTCAGTAGTCGTACGTTCTTCCGCCAGTACTCACGGCGGGCTTTCTCGTCCACGGCACCCTCCACAGGTAGTCGCGCTGTCCCGGTGCCGAATCTGTGATCGGCACCACTTTTGGGTGATGAGGCAAGCGAATCCCGGCGGGGCCGGTCAAGGTGGAAATGTGGCACCGGTCACATTTTGCGCCGAGCGTGCCGGAATGCGCGCCGAGCGGTACGGCGGGTGGCGAACGGGGTCGACGACCCGTGAATTCGACCGTTCGTCGCGCCAGGAACGCCGCTCGTCGCGCCGATCGCCGTACCGGATGCCCCGGGTGGCGATCTCGGCTACTGCGTGACCCACGTCACTCGGGCTACCGTCCCTCCATGGCGACCACACCGGCCGAGCGACGCGTCTCCCTCGTTCCCTCCACCCGTGCCCGGCAGCCGATGCACCCGGCACGCAAGCGGCTGATCATCGCCGTGCTGCTGGTGATGGTCGGCTCCTTCCTGCCGTGGCTCTACGTCGGCGGCCAGCCCAAGTCGGGCGCCCTCGGCCCCGGCCTGTGGACCTTCTACGGCGCGATGCTCGGCCTCGCCGGCGTGCTGCTGCCGTTCCGCAAGGTCGGTGCCGTGCACGCGGGCCTGCTCGCCGCGATCGCGCTGGCGGTGCCGGCCTGGCAGATCGTCCACGTGCTCGGGCTGGTCGGTTTCGGCGGCTGGATGCCCGGGCCGGGCCTGGTCATGGTCGCGGGCGGTGGCGTCGTCGCCGCCGGCTGCGCGCTGCGCCTGCTGCGCGAGCCCGCGCCGGCCGAGTCGCAGGCCTGACGCCCCCTGGGGAGGCGGGCCACCCCGCGGTCGCACTCCCGCCGCGGCCTCACGACCTCACCGTCGCGAGGCCCGGAATCTCACGGATTCACGCCCGATCTCACGGCTCCTCACGGTGAGGCGGTGAGAAGTGTGAGGGCGTGAGGTGGAGTTGACGCAACGAAACCTGGCGACACGTTCGGTCGTTACGACGGGCTCCAAGGATCGGTGTCATCAAACCCCGACCCCTGTCCGCCAGGAGCCTGAGATGTCCCTCGCATCGCCGCCCGACTCGAGCACCGCCGCCCCCGCCCACCCGCACCGCCGCACCAAGCGGTGGATCGAGGAGTGGAACCCCGAGGACGAGGCCTTCTGGGAGTCCGGAGGCTCCCAGATCGCCCGCCGCAACCTGATCTGGTCGATCTTCTCCGAGCACCTGGGCTTCTCGGTCTGGTTGATCTGGAGCGTCAGCTCGGCCTTCCTCGTCGCCCAGGGCTTCGACTTCACCGCCCAGCAGCTCTTCTTCATGGTCGCCATCCCGAACCTGATCGGCTCGCTGCTGCGGGTGCCCTACACCCTGATGGTCGGCAAGATCGGCGGCCGGAACTGGACGATGATCAGCGCCTCGCTGCTGCTCGTCCCCACCCTGACTTTCGCCTGGGCCGTCACCAACCCGAGCACCCCGTACTGGGCGTTCTGCCTGATCGCGGCCACCGCCGGCCTCGGCGGCGGCAACTTCTCCTCCTCGATGGCCAACATCAACTTCTTCTACCCGGCCAGCAAGAAGGGCGCCGCGCTCGGCCTCAACGCCGCAGGAGGCAACGTCGGCGTCGCGTTCATCCAGTTCTTCCTGCCGATCATCGTCGGCGGCGCCGGCATCTTCGGCATCGTCAAGGCCTCCGACGGCGGCATCCACCTCGAGCGCGCCGCCTGGGTCTACGCCGGCCTCGCCGTCGTCGCCACGCTCGCGGCGTACTTCTTCATGGACAACCTGGGCACCGCCAAGACCGACACCAAGTCCCAGCTCGCGGTCCTGAAGAAGAAGCAGACCTGGATCATGGCCTTCCTCTACGTCGGCACCTTCGGGTCCTTCATCGGCTACTCCGCCGCGATGCCGCTGCTGATCAAGATCAACTTCTGGGTCCCCGAGCCGGCCCCGCTCGGCACGGGCGTCTTCTTCGCCTACTACGCCTTCCTCGGCGCCCTCGTCGGCTCCTTCACCCGCCCCTTCGGCGGCTGGCTCGCCGACAAGTACGGCGGCGCGAAGATCACCCTGATCTCCTTCGGCGGCCTCATCACCTTCACCGCCGCCGTGCTGTGGACGCTGACCCAGCTCACCCCGAACCCGAACAAGGAGGTCGCGATCGCGGCCGAGAACGAGGCCTGGTTCCCGCTGTTCCTCGCCTTCTTCCTGCTGGTCTTCGCCTTCACCGGCATCGGCAACGGGTCGGTCTACAAGATGATCCCGGCGGTCTTCAAGACCGAGGCCTCCCGGGTCGGCGAGCACGGCAGCCCCGAGCGCGCCTCCGCCCTGGTGAACGCGACCAAGCGCGCCTCGGCCGCGATCGGCATCATCGGCGCCGCCGGTGCGGTGGGCGGCTTCCTGATCCCGATCACCTTCGCCTCGCCGTTCATCAGCGCGCCGATGGAGGCGACCAAGATCGCGTTCTTCATCTTCACCGCGTTCTACGGGGTCTGCGCCGTCGTCACCTGGGCTGTCTACCTGCGCAAGCCGCACCCGGCCCGCGCCCACGTCAGCTACGCCAACGCCGGCATCTGACACCTGCCGGTGGTTGAGATGCGAGCGAAGCGAGCCTCGAAACCACGGCCCTCTCGGGGGTGGTGGTTTCGAGGCTCGGCGCCAGGGCGCCTCGCACCTCAACCACCGGGCGCGGTGAGGCCGTGAGACCGAGTTGCCCGTAACGGAAACAGAAGGGAGCAGCGATGAAACCGCAAGGACCTGGAATGGATGCCATGACCGAGAAGCCCGCGACGCGGACGCACTGCCCCTACTGCTCCCTGCAGTGTGGCATGACGGTCTCCCGCGTCGGCCGCGCCGGCATCACCACCGGCGCCTGGGACGACTTCCCGGTCAACCAGGGCGCGATGTGCCGCAAGGGCTGGACCGCCGGCGAGCTGCGCGGCAACCGCGAGCGGCTCACCACCCCGCTGGTGCGGGACCGGGCCAGCGGGGAGCTGCGGGCGGCGGAGTGGGACGAGGCGCTCGACACCGTCGCCGCCCGGATCCGCGACCTCCGGGCGGAGCACGGCCCCGACGCGATCGGCGTCTTCGGCGGCGGCGGCCTCACCAACGAGAAGGCCTACCAGCTCGGCAAGTTCGCCCGGGTCGCGCTGGGCACCAGCCAGATCGACTACAACGGCCGCTGGTGCATGAGCTCGGCCGCCAGCGCCGGCAACCAGGCCTTCGGCATCGACCGCGGCCTCCCGTTCCCCCTCGCCGACGTCGAGCGGACCGACGTGGTCGTCCTGGTCGGCTCCAACCTCGCCGAGACCATGCCGCCGGCGGCGCGCCACCTCGACCGCCTCCGCGAGCGCGGCGGCAAGGTCGTCGTGATCGACCCGCGGCTGACCAGCACCGCCGAGCGCGCCGATCTCTTCCTCCAGCCCGTCCCCGGCACCGACCTGGCGCTCGCGCTGGGCGTCCTGCACCTGCTCGACGCCCGCGGCGCCGTCGACGAGGAGTACGTCGCCACCCGCACCACCGGCGCCGACGAGGCCCGCCGCGCGGCCGCCGCCTGGTGGCCCGAGCGCGTCGAGCGGGTCACCGGCGTCGGCACCGACGAGCTGCGCACGCTGGTCGACCTGCTCGCCGGCGACGGCGGCACCCGCCCGAGGGCGATGGTGCTCACCGCCCGCGGCGCCGAGCAGCACGCCCAGGGCACCGCCACCGTCCTCGGCTGGATCAACGTCGCCCTCGCGCTGGGGCTGCCCGGCGCGCCGTACTCGGGCTACGGCTGCCTCACCGGCCAGGGCAACGGCCAGGGCGGCCGCGAGCACGGCCAGAAGTCCGACCAGCTCCCCGGCTACCGGATGATCGACGACCCCGCCGCCCGCGCCCACGTCGCCGGCGTCTGGGGCGTCGACGCCGACAGCCTGCCCGGCAAGGGCCGCTCGGCCTACGAGCTGCTCGACGCGCTCGGCACCGAGGCGGGCCCGAAGGCGCTGCTGGTGCACGGCTCCAACATCGTCGTCTCCGCCCCGCGCGCCGGCCACGTGACCGAGCGGCTGGAGTCGCTGGACCTGCTGGTCGTCTGCGACCTGGTGATGTCCGAGACCGCGGCGATCGCCGACGTGGTGCTGCCGGTCACCGAGTGGGCCGAGGAGACCGGCACCATGACCAACCTCGAGGGCCGGGTCATCCTGCGCCGCCGCGCCGTCGCCCCGCCGGCCGGGGTCCGCAGCGACCTCGAGGTGATCGCCGGGCTCGCCGAGCGGCTGGACGCCCCGATCGGCTTCTCGGTCGAGCCCGAGGAGATCTTCGCCGAGCTGGGCCGCGCCTCGGCCGGCGGCAAGGCCGACTACTCCGGCATCACCTACGACCGGATCGACGCCGAGGCCGGCGTCTTCTGGCCCTGCCCGGCGACCGCCGAGGGGGAGGCCGAGCACCCCGGCACCCCGCGGATGTTCGCCGACTCCTTCGCCCACGCCGACGGCCGGGCGCGGTTCCTCGTCCCGGAGTTCGTCGGCGCCGCCGAGGAGCCGGACGCGACCTACCCGGTCCACCTGACCACCGGCCGGGTGCTGGGCCAGTACCAGTCCGGTGCCCAGACCCGCCGGATCCGCTCGCTGCCCGACGAGGGCGCCTTCGTCGAGATGCACCCGATGCTGGCCACCCGGATCGGCGCGCACGACGGCGAGCCGGTCGTGGTCCGCACCCGCCGCGGCGAGATGAAGGCCCCGGCCCGGGTGGTCACCACCATCCGCCCCGACACGGTCTTCGTGCCGTTCCACTGGGTCGGCGCCAACCGGCTCACCAACGACGCGCTGGACCCGTCCAGCCGGATGCCGGAGTTCAAGGTCTGCGCGGCGGGGGTGACCCGATGAGTGACGCACCCCGCCGGATCGTGGTCGTCGGCTCCGGGATGGCCACCACCCGCCTGGTCGAGGAGCTGGTCGCCCGGGGCGTCCACACCCGCGACCGGATCACCGTGCTCGGCGACGAGCCGGTGGCCCCGTACAACCGCATCCTGCTCTCCGCGGTGCTGGAGGGCACCCATCGCCCCGACGCGCTGACGCTGCGCGAACCCGCCTGGTACGCCGCCCACGGCATCGACCTGCGCCTCGGCGCGCGGGCGCTCGGCGTCGACCCCGAGCGCCGCGACGTGATGCTCGTCGACGGCACGATCGTCGAGTACGACGTCCTGGTGCTCGCCACGGGCAGCATCCCCACGCTCCCTCCGATCCGCGGCCTGGTCCGGATGGACGGCACCCTGCACGAGTCGGTGCACGCCTTCCGCTCGCTGGACGACTGCGACCGGCTGCGGGCCGCCCTCGAGGAGACCGACGACGACGGCCGGCCGGCGCACCGCCGGGCCGTGGTGGTCGGCGGCGGGCTGCTCGGCCTGCAGGTCGCCCGTGCGCTGGGCGCCCGCGGCCTCGACACCGAGATCGTCGAGGGCGGCGATCACCTGCTGCACACCCAGCTCGACACCGCGGCCGGGCGGATCCTCGCCCGCGACCTGCGCAAGCTCGGCGTCTCCGTCTACACCGGCGCCCGCGCTGTGCGCCTGACCGACGCCGCGGCGCTGGCCGGGGCGGGCGCAGGCGCCACGGTCGGCGGGGACGTCCGGGTGCTCGACCCGCTGCCCCGCAACCCGGGCCGCGTCGCGCTGCGGCTGGACAACGGCTTCACGCTCGACACCGACCTGGTGGTGCTCACCGCCGGCGGCCGTCCCTCCACCGCGCTGGCCCGCGGGGCCGGCCTGGAGGTGCGGCGCGGCATCGTCGTCGACGACCGGCTGGCCAGCGTCACCGACCCGGCGATCCACGCGATCGGCGACTGCGCCGAGCACGACGGCCGGACCACCGGCTTCGTCCCGCCGGCGTGGGAGCAGGCGGGGATCCTCGCGGAGGTCCTGGCCGCCGGCCCGGGCGCCGGCGACGCCACCTACGACGGCACCCGGATCGTGGCCCGGCTGCGCGCCACTGGCCTGGACGTCGCCGTCCTCGGCGACGCCGCCGCCGAGATCGAGGCCGGCGGCGAGGTGGTCGAGGTGGCCAACCCGATCGCCGGTTCCCACCGCCGGCTCGTGGTCCGCGACGGCCGGATCGTCGCCGCCACCCTGGTCGGCGACCTCTCCCGGGTCGGCCTGATCACCCAGCACTTCGACCGCGGAACGGTGCTCGGCGAGGGCGAGCCCGGCGCCCTGCTGCTGCCCGACCGCCCCGCCGGCGCCGGCAGTGCTGCTCGGGCCCTGCCCGACGACGCCGAGGTCTGCGCCTGCGCGGGCGTCTCGGCGGGTCGGATCCGCGCCTGCTCCTCCGTCGAGCAGGTCCGCGACACCACCCGCGCGACCACCGGCTGCGGCGGCTGCGCCAGCACCGTCCGCGAGCTGCTCGACACCACCCCCGTCCACGCCTGACCACCCGGTCCGACCCGATCGCTCGAGATCACCCCCCCGAGAGGAAACCCTGATGGCACCGCACCTGAGGAAGCAGCTCGTCGTGGTCGGCCACGGCATGGTCGGTCACCGCTTCGTCCAAGCGGCGATCGAGCGCGGGCTCACCGAGACCTTCGACATCACCGTGCTCGGGGAGGAGCCGCGGCCGGCGTACGACCGCGTGGCCCTGACCTCGTTCTTCGAGGTCGGCGCCGAGGCGCTGTCGTTCCTGCCGGGTGGCGTCTACGACGACCCGCGGGTCACCCTGCGACTGAGCGCGGAGGCGACCGGGCTCGACCCCGAGACGCAGACGATCCTGCTGGCCGACGGCGACGTGCTCCCCTACGACGAGCTGGTGCTCGCCACCGGCGCCGCGCCGTTCGTGCCGCCGGTGCCCGGCAAGGACCTCGGCAACGTCTTCGTCTACCGGACCATCGAGGACCTGGAGGCGATCCGCGAGGCCAGCCGCGGCGCCCGCGCCGGTGCGGTGATCGGCGGCGGCCTGCTCGGCCTGGAGGCGGCGAACGCGCTGCACCAGCTCGGCGTGCAGACCCACGTGGTCGAGATGGCGCCGCGGCTGATGGCGGTGCAGGTCGACGACGCGGGCGGCGCCACGCTCAAGCGGCACATCCAGGACCTCGGCCTGACCGTGCACACGGGCGTGATGACCGAGCTGATCGACGGGGATGCCGACGGGAAGGTCTCGGGGATCAAGTTCAAGGAGCAGGAGACCCTGCCGCTGGACATCGTGATCTTCTCCGCCGGCATCCGGCCGCGCGACGCGATCGCCCGCGCGGCCGGCCTGGAGATGGCCGAGCGGGGCGGCGTCCTCGTCGACGAGCAGTGCCGCTCCTCGGTGGGGAACATCTGGGCGATCGGCGAGTGCGCCGCGCCCGGCGGCCGCATGTACGGCCTGGTCGCGCCCGGCTACACGATGGCCGAGGTCGTCGTCGACACCCTGCTCGGAGGCGACGCCGGCTCGTTCACCGGCGCCGACATGTCGACCAAGCTGAAGCTGCTCGGCGTCGACGTCGCCTCCTTCGGCGACGCGTTCGCCACCACCCCCGACTCGCTGGAGCTGGTCTTCTCCGACGCGGTCGCCGGCGTCTACAAGAAGCTCGTCGTGGCCGAGAACGCCAGCGGCGGCTTCGAGCTGCTCGGCGGCATCCTGGTCGGCGACGCCAGCGCCTACGGCGTGCTCCGCCCGATGGTCGGCAGCGGGATGGAGCTCCCGGAGAACCCGGAGGAGCTGATCCTGCCGGCCAGCCGCGGCGGGGTCGAGCTGGGACTGCCCGACGACGCGCAGGTGTGCTCCTGCAACAACGTGACCAAGGCCGAGATCGTGGCGGCGGTCTCCGACGAGGCGACGCACAACGATGGGGGCCCCTGCTCCGACGCGGGCTGCGTCACCGCCTGCACCAAGGCCGGCTCCACCTGCGGCTCCTGCAAGACCGTGGTCAAGAAGATCGTGGAGGACCACTTCGCCTCGGTCGGCAAGGAGGTCGACAGGTCCCTGTGCCAGCACTTCCCGATGACCCGGGCCGAGCTCTTCGAGGTCGTCGCGATCCACGGCTACACCCGGTTCGACGACATCATCGCCGGCCACGGCACCGGCCGCGGCTGCGACATCTGCAAGCCCGCGGTCGCCTCGATCCTGGCCAGCCTGCTCAACCACCACGTGCTCGACGGCTCGAACCGCACCCTTCAGGACACCAACGACGCCTACCTGGCCAACATCCAGAAGAACGGCACCTACTCGGTGGTGCCCCGGATCCCCGGCGGCGAGATCACCCCGGAGAAGCTGATCGTGATCGGCGAGGTCGCCCGCGACTTCGGCCTCTACACCAAGATCACCGGCGGCCAGCGGATCGACCTGTTCGGTGCCCGGCTGGAGGACCTGCCGCTGATCTGGAAGCGGCTGGTCGACGCCGGCTTCGAGTCCGGCCACGCCTACGGCAAGGCCCTGCGCACGGTGAAGTCGTGCGTCGGCTCCACCTGGTGCCGGTACGGCGTGCAGGACTCGGTCGGGCTCGCCATCGAGCTGGAGCTGCGCTACCGGGGCCTGCGCTCGCCGCACAAGCTCAAGGGCGGCGTCTCGGGCTGTGCCCGCGAGTGCGCGGAGGCCCGAGGCAAGGACTTCGGCGTGATCGCCACCGAGAAGGGGTGGAACCTCTACGTCGGCGGCAACGGCGGCGCCACCCCGGCCCACGCCCAGTTGCTCGCCGGCGACCTCGACACCCCGACGCTGATCAGCTACCTGGACCGCTACCTCATGTACTACATCCGCACCGCCGACCGGCTGCAGCGGACCGCGCCGTGGATCGACAGCCTCGACGGCGGGTTGGAGCGGGTCCGCGAGATCGTCGTCGACGACGCGCTCGGCCTTGGCTCGGAGCTCGAGTCGGCGATGGGCCGCCACGTCGAGACCTACTTCGACGAGTGGAAGGCCACCGTCGAGGACCCGGAGAAGCTGCAGCGCTTCGTCTCGTTCGTCAACGCCCCCGGCGTACCGGACCCGCACATCTCCTTCCGTGACGAGCGCGGGCAGATCGCCCCCGAGGCCAGCGACGGCCCGGTCACGCTCGGAACGACCATCCCCGTCGGAGGCCCCCGATGAGCACCGTCGACAGCACCGGCGCGCAGGCGCCGGACACCACCGGCACCGTCGTCTGCCCGCTGGACCGGATCGAGGTCGAGGGCGGCGTCACCGCCCTCGTCGGCGGCGAGGCCGTCGCGGTCTTCCGCACGTATGACGACCGGGTCTTTGCGATCTCCAACTACGATCCCTTCTCACGAGCATCGGTGCTGTCGCGCGGCATCGTCGGATCGAGGACGATCGACGGGGTCGACGTGCCGTTCGTCGCCAGCCCGATGCACAAGCAGCCGTTCGACCTGCGCACCGGCCGCTGCCTCGACGACGAGGCGGTCGGCGTACCGACGTACGACGTGCGGGTGGTCGACGGTGATGTCGTCGTCGGCCGACGGCGGGAGAGCGGGGGCCCGTGACACAGCACTCCTCGGGGCAGCCGCTGGCCGGCTTCCGGATCGGGGTGACGGCCGCCCGTCGCGCCGAGGAGCAGATCGCGCTGCTGGAGCGCCGCGGTGCCGAGGTCGTGCATGCGCCCGCGCTGTCCGTCGACCCGAACCGGGTCGACGAACCGGCGCTGAAGGCGGCGACCGCGCACGTCCTGGCCGCGCCGGTCGACATCTTCGTCGCCACCACCGGCATCGGCATGAAGTCCTGGCTGACCCTGGCCGACGGCTGGGGGATGGGCGACCACCTGCTCGACCACCTCGGCGCCGCCGAGATCCTGGCCCGGGGCCCGAAGAGCGTCGGCGCGCTGCGCCGGTTCGGCCTGCGCGAGCTCTGGGCGCCGGAGTCGGAGTGCTTCGAGGACGTCCTCGACCACCTGCGCCGCCGTGACCTGACCGGGATGCGGATCGTGGTCCAGGAGCACGGTCAGTCGCTCTCGATGGCCGCGCACGCCCTGCGCCGCCGCGGGGCGGACGTCTCCACCGTCGCCGTGTACCGGGTCGAGGGCGCGGAGGACCCCGAGCCGATGTTCGGGCTGATCGAGCAGATCGCCGCCCGCCGGGTGCACGCCGTCACCTTCACCGCCGCGCCCGCGATCGCCTCCCTGATGGAGGCCGCCGCCTCGACCGGCCACCGTGATGAGGTGATCACCGCGTTCCAGGCGGACGTCGTCGCCTCCTGCGTGGGCCCGGTGACCGCGGCGGCGTTCGAGATGTGGGGCGTGCCCTCGATCTACCCCGAGCGGTCCCGGCTCGCCGCGATGATCAAGCAGCTCGAGCTCGAGCTGCCCTCGCGCGCCACCGGCACCACGCTGGAGGTGGCCGGCCACACGCTGCTGCTGCACGGCGACGAGGTGCTGCTCGACGGCACCGAGGTGAAGCTCTCCCCGGCGCCGTACGCGGTCCTCCAGGCGCTGCTGGTCAACCCCGGCAACGTGGTCTCCCGGCGCGACCTGCTCGCCGCGCTGCCCTCGGGCACCGCGGGCTCCGAGCACGCGGTGGAGATGGCGGTCGCCCGGCTGCGCGCGTCGCTGGGCACGCGCTGCGTGCAGACGGTGGTCAAGCGCGGCTACCGGCTGGCGGTCACGCTGTGAGCGTCCCGGCGAGCACGCCGCACCTGGTCACCGTCGCCCACGGCACCCGGACCGCGGTGGGCAACACGGTGGCCCGCCGGATCACCGAGGAGGCCGGCGCCCGGCTCGGCTGGGCGGCCACCGCCTCGTACGTGGAGCTGTGCGAGCCGCTCTTCGCCGACGTGCTCGCCGGGGAGCTGGCCGGGCCGGTGGTCGCGCTGCCTATGCTGCTCTCGACCGGGATCCACGTCCGGCAGGACCTGCCCGCGGCCGTCGGCGCCTCCGGGCGCGACGACGTCGCGCTGGGCGGGCCGCTCGGCCCGGACCCCCTGCTCGCCGAGGCGCAGGCCGACCGCCTGCGCGCCGCCGGCACCCGCCCCGGTCAGGCGGTGGTGCTGGTCGCGGCCGGCTCCACCGACCCCGCCGCGCAGGCCGACCTGGACGGCGCCGTGGCCTGCCTGGCCGAGGCGTGGGGCGGCCCGGTCCGGCTGGCGACGCTCACCGGCCTGGGGCCCCGGCCCGACGAGGTGATCCGCCCGGGCGACGCGGTCGCGCCGTACCTGTTCGCGACCGGCTTCTTCCACCGCCGCCTCGAGGAGACGGCGCGCGCCGCCGGGGCGACCGTGGTGGCCGAGGTGATCGGCCCCCACCCGCGCGCGGTCGACCTGGTCGTCGACCGTGCGCGGGCGCTGGCGGGCTGAGCCCGCCCTGCCGTCAGCGGATCAGACGTCCAGCGCGTAGCACTGGAGGACGCGGTTGCCGGCCCGCCACTCCGCGCGGCTGCCGACCTGTGCCCACCAGTACTTCTTGCCGGCGCAGTGCTTCGCGGCCAGCCGGTTGAACCTCTTGTCGGACGGGTAGGTCGACTTCGGGATCTGGTGGTTGTGGGTGGCCTTGTAGTGGTGCTTCCTGTTGCAGCCGGTCTCCCACCCGGACCCGTCGCTGTCGAGCACGATGCAGGCGCGCTCGGCCTTGGTGATCCTCTTCAGGGCCGGCTTGCGGGCGGGGAGGTCCTGGAGGCTGCCGATCCCGGACTTGAGGACCAGGTCGCAGCGGATCCACCGGGCGCCGTGGGCGATCTGCTCCTCGGTCGGCACGAACCAGGCGAGGCGGTAGGCGGTCTTCATGTAGGTGCGCCAGTTCGTGTCCAGCGCCTTCCGGAGGGCGGTGGCGCACGCCGGGAGGACCTGGTTGCTCACCTTGGAGTAGAACTTCTCCGGCGTGGGCTGGTCGTAGTCCAGACCGTCGGGCAGGGAGGGGACGGCGACGGTGTAGGCGGTGTGGTCCTGCGCGCAGGGCACGGCCGGCTTGGTGTCGCTCTCGGACCAGTAGACCCTCTTGCCGTAGTCGTGGCACTTCCCGACGGCGGGGGCGCCGTAGGCCGGGCCGTCGGTCCCCTCGTCGGCGCGGGCGGCCGTGGTCGGGGACAGGGCGAGACCGGCGGTGAGCGCGGTCGCGGCGGTCAGCGCGGCCGTGGCGCGGAGGGAGGAGCGGAGGGAGCGGAGCAGATGCATGGGGGTGGCGGTGCCTTTCGGAGCTGTCAGAGCGCCGGACAGGCTAGCCGGGGTGGTCCGCGTCACCGTGACCGCGTCCCGCAGGTGCGTCCCTGTCCCTCCCGAGGGTCAGCCTGTCAGCGGTCCAGCGCGTAGCACTGGATGACGCGGTTGCCCGCTCGCCACTCGGACCGGTAGCTGCC
The DNA here is from genome assembly GCF_040191335.1 of Nocardioides sp. YIM 152588. Classification (NCBI taxonomy): domain Bacteria; kingdom Bacillati; phylum Actinomycetota; class Actinomycetes; order Propionibacteriales; family Nocardioidaceae; genus Nocardioides; species Nocardioides sp. YIM 152588. The sequence goes on from NZ_JBEGDJ010000002.1 coordinate 93,634, forward strand.
CACCCACCACCAGTACTTCTTCGTGCCCCGGCAGTGCTTCGAGCCGAGCCGCTGGAACTTCTTCGATGACGGGTACTTGCCCTGGGGGAGCTGGTGGTTGTGGGTGGCCTTGAACTGGTGCTTCTTCGTGCAGCCGGTCTCCCACCAGGACCCGTCGTTGGCGACCTTGATGCAGGCGCGCTCCGCCTTGGTGATCCTCTTCAGCGCCGGGCTCCGGGCGGGCAGGTCCTGGAGCCGGTCATTGCCTGCCTGGAGCACCAGGTCGCAGCGGACCCAGCGGGCGCCGTGGGCGATCTCGTCCTCGGTCGGCAGGAACCACGCCCAGGTGTAGGCGGTCCTCATGTACGTGCGCCAGTTGGTCTCCAGCGCCTTCCGGGCGGCCGCGGCGCACCCCGGCAGCACCTTGCGGGACATCGTGGCCAGGAACTCGTCCCACGTGGGCTCGTAGTACTCGACGGCGTCGGGCAGGTAGACGACCGCCGTCGTGTAGGCGGTGTGGTCCTTCTTGCACCCCACCGCCGGCGTGGGGTCGTTGTCGGAGAGCAGCACCTTCTTGCCGTAGTCGTGGCACTCGCCGACGGCCGGGGCGCCGTACGTCGGGCCGTCGGTGTCGGGCTCGTCCTCGGCGCGGGCGGAGGTGACCGGGGCCAGGGCGAGGCCGGCGGTCAGGGCGAGCGCGGCGGCGAGGGCCGCGGCGGTGCGGAACGGGGTGCGGAACGGGCGCATGGCGAATCGGTGCCTCTCGGGAGCGGAGGGGGTTCGGACGGGTCCGCTCAGCGGTCCCACTCGTAGCACTGCAGGACGCGGTTGCCGGCGATCCAGGCCGACTGGTAGCCCATCCGGCCGTAGCCGGGGTGCTGGGCAGTGCCCGTGCAGTACTTGTTCAGGTACCGGTAGTACTTCCGGTCGCTCGGGTACTTGCCGCGCGGGAAGAGGTGGTTGTGGGTGGCCTTGTAGTGGTGCTTCCTGTCGCAGCTGGTCAGCCAGGCGCCCCCGTCGCGCAGGGCGAGGCAGCTGCGCTCAGCCGCGGTGATCTTCTTCAGCGCCGGCTTCCTGGCTGGGAGGTCCTGGAGCCTGCCCGCCCAGGTCCTGAGGATCAGGTCGCAGCGGATCCAGCGGGCGCCGTGCTCCTTCTGCTCGTCCGTCGGCTCGAAGATGGCGCCGGTGTAGGCGGTCTTCATGAACGTGCGCCAGTCGGTGTCCAGGGCCTTCCGGTTGGCGGTGTCGCACGCGGGCTGGACCTTCCGGATGAACTTGGCGACGTACTTCTCTTCGGTGGGCTGGTGCCACTCCATGTCGTCGGGCAGGTACACCACGGCCGAGGTGTACGCCGTGTGGTCCTCCTTGCACTTCACCGCCGGCTTGGTGTCGCTGACGGCGAAGTAGACCTTCTTGCCGTAGTCGTGGCAGGTGCCGACCTCGGGGGCGCCGTACGTCGGGCCGTCGGTCCCGGGCTCGTCCTCGGCGCGGGCGGCCGTGGTCGGCGCCAGGGCGAGGCCGGCGGTCAGGGCGAGCGCGGCGGCGAGGGCCGCGGCGGTGCGGAACGGGGTGCGGAACGGGCGCATGGCGAATCGGTGCCTCTCGGGAGCGGAGGAGGTTCGGACGGGTCGGCCGCTCAGCGGTCCCACTCGTAGCACTGCAGGATGCGGTTGCCGAGCCGCCACTGGTCCTTGGGGGCGAGCCGCCCGTAGCCGGGGTGCTGGGCCGTCCCGATGCAGTACTTGTTGATGTACCGCTGGAACTTCTTCGAGGACGGATACTTGCCGGCCGGGAGCCTGTGGTTGTGGGTCGCCTTGTAGTGGTGCTTCTTGTTGCAGGCGGTCCGGTAGGCGCCGTCGTCGCGCAGCACCAGGCAGTCGCGCTCGGCCGTGGTGATCTTCTTCAGCGCCGGCTTCCGGGCCGGCAGGTCCTGGATGTTGCCCGGCGCGCCCTTGAGCACCAGGTCGCACCGGATCCAGCGGGCGCCGTGGCTGATCTGGTCGGCGGTCGGCTCGTAGTACGCACCGTCGTAGGAGGTCTTCATGAGCTTCGCCCAGGGGGCGTCGAGCGCCTTCCGCTCGGCCTTGGTGCAGGTCGGCATCAGCAGCTTGCTGACCTTCGCGTAGAACTTCTCCGGCGTGGGCTGGTGCCACTCCATGTCGTCGGGCAGGTAGAGGACCGCGGCGGTGTAGGCGGTGTGGTCCTCCTTGCACTTCACCGGGGGCTTGGTGTCGGTGTAGCTCCAGTAGACCTTCTTGCCGTAGTCGTGGCACTCGCCGACGACCGGGGCGCCGTAGGACGGGCCGTCCGGGGTCTCGGGCTCGTCCTCGGCGCGGGCGGCCGTGGTCGGTGCCAGGGCGACGGCGGCGGTGACGGCAGCGGCCGCGGTGAGGGCGGCTGCGGTGCGGAACGAGGAGCGGATCGAGCGGGCGGCGCGGAGCGGGCGCATGGCGTGACGAGGCCTCTCGGGAGCAGGGAGGTGGAGGCCGGTCAGGCTAGGGGCGGTGGACTAGCCGACCGGGACGAAGTCCCGAAAATGTGAGGTGTGCCTCACTGTCGGCGTCACGAGATCAGTCGCTCGTGCCTCACCGGCACCAGCGGCACCGCCAGCAACGGCAGCGCTGCGGCGAGCGCGAACGCCGGCCCGTAGCCGAGGCCGGTGATGGTCAGCCCGGCCACCGGCGGCACGACCGCCGCCATCAGGTGCTGCGCGGTGTTCTGCACACCCATCGCCCGGCCCGACCAGAACGGGCCGGCGCGCTCGGCGACGGCGGTGAAGGCGAGGCCGTTGTCGGCGACGGTGACGGCGGACGCCGCGACCAGCAGTACGACGGCCAGCCCGGTCAGCCAGGCCGCCGTACCGGCCGCGGCGCTGGCCGCGCCCAGCGCCAGCATGGTCAGGGTGGCGATCACGGCGACCTGGCGCATCGGCCGCATCCGGCTGCCGGCGACGTCGGACCACCAGCCCGCGGCGATCCGGGCGCCGGCGCCGCCCACCTGGGTGCCGAGCATGACCAGTCCGGCCGCGGCGGGCGACCAGCCCAGGTCGTCGACCATCCAGGTGAGGCCGAAGGTCCACACCAGGAACTGCGGGCCGACCAGCAGCACCGAGGCGCCGTGGATCCGGGCCAGGAACCCGTCGGCGCGGTAGGGGTTGGCCGCGCTCGGGTGGTCGCGGCGCTCCGGGCGCGGCGGTTCCAGCACGACCACGGCGACCAGTGCGGTCGCCGCCAGGCAGGCGCCGGTGGGTACCCACAGCGCCGCGGCGATCCCGACCCGGTCGGCCAGCACCGCCATGGTCGCCGCCGCGAGGCCCACGCCCAGCGGCTGCGCGGTCTGCCGGATGCCCATCGCCAACCCCCGGCGCTCGGGCGGGAACCAGCCCACCACGACCCGGCCGGAGGCGGAGTTGGTCGCCCCCGAGGCGCCGCCGGCGAGCACCAGGGCCAGCGCCATCGCGGCCACCGAGCCGCGGCTTCCGTCACCCGAGCCGGCCGCGGCGATCGCCAGCAGCCCGCCGGCCGCGGCGCCGACCAGCCCGGCCAGCAGCGCGAACCGCTCGCCCTTGTGGTCGACGACCAGCCCCCACGCCACCAGCGTCAGCATCATCCCGACCAGCGGGGCCGAGGCGACCAGCCCCGCCTCGGCCAGGCTCATCCCGTGGCCGGTGTGCAGCTCGGGGATCAGGAACGCGGGCCCGGTGACCATCGCGGCCGACGCGGCCTGCGCCGCCGTACTGCTGCCGAGCATCGCCCAGCGCCGGCCCGCGCTGATCCGCTCCCAGGCGGGCCGGGCCTCCTGCTCGGGGGTGACGGCCATGCCGCCAGTGAACACCCGCGTCCCGATTGGTGAGATTGAGATATCGAGGAGTGAGACAGCCTGGTGGGTGTCGGAATCACCGGTCGACCGGTGAAACCAGCGCTACCCGGGCGTTGAAGTGCCTGTCATGCGTATGAATCACCGGTCGACCGGTGATTCATACACGGCGTCAAGCCCCTCCCGCCTACTCCCCAGACGGCACGATCGCGGAGATCACGGTCCCGTCGGAGCGCTGGGTGCCGGCGGGGTTCACTGGCTCCCCGTCCAGCCGCGGCCCCTGGTGGGTCAGCGGCACCCGCACGGAGGAGTCCTCCTCGTCGCCGGCGAGCGTGACCAGCTTGCCGCGGACGTCGAAGGTGACCGGCCCGGCGCCGCGCTCGATGGTCAGCTCGACCTCGTCGGCGCGCACGGTGACCCGGACCCGGGTGCCGTGCAGCGTGATCCGGTAGATCAGCGAGTTCCAGCGCACGGGCAGCCGCGGGTCGATCTGGAACTGCTTCTCGCCGTACTGGGCGCCGATGTCGCGGAAGCCGCCGAAGCCGGAGACCAGCGCCGACCAGACGCCGCCGGTGGAGGCGACGTGGACGCCGTCGGCGGTGTTGTTGTGGCGGTCGTCGAGGTCGACGAAGAGCGCGGAGAGGAAGTACCGCAGCGCGAGCTCGTGGTAGCCGACCTCGGCCGCGATGATCGACTGCACGACGGCCGAGAGGGTGGAGTCGCCGGTGGTGATCGGGTCGTAGTAGTCGAAGTTCGCCTTCTTGTGCTCGGCGGTGAACTCCTCGCCCTGGAGGAAGAGCGCCAGCACCACGTCCGCCTGCTTGAGCACCTGGAACCGGTAGATCACCAGCGGGTGGTAGTGCAGCAGCAGCGGCCGCTTCTCCAGCGGCGTGTTCTCCAGGTCCCACATCTCCCGCTCGAGGAAGTGCATGTCCTGGGGGTGGATGCCGAGGTGCTCGTCGAAGGGGATCGCCATCCCCTGGGCGCACTCGGCCCACTCGTCCGGCTCGTCGGGCGTGAGGCCGGTGCGGCGCACCAGCTGGGCGTAGGCCTCGGGGTTCGACCGGCGCAGCTCCCAGACCGCGTGCGCGGCCCGGCGCAGGTTGAAGCGCGCGAGCACGTTCGTGTACAGGTTGTCGTTCACCACGGTCGTGTACTCGTCCGGCCCGGTGACGCCGTGGATGTGGAAGGTGCGCCGGTTCTCGTCGCGCCAGAACCCCAGGTCGGCCCAGAGCCGGGCGGTCTCGACGAAGATGTCGATCGCCTCGCGGGCCAGGAAGTCCAGGTCGCCGCTCGCGCCGACGTACTGGCTGAGGGAGTAGGCGATGTCGGCGTCGATGTGGTACTGCGCGGTGCCCGCCGCGTAGTACGCCGACGCCTCGTGCCCGTTGATCGTCCGCCACGGGAACAGCGCGCCCTTCTGCGCGAGCTCGCGGGCGCGGTTGCGGGCCGAGTCCAGCAGCGTGTAGCGGAACCGCAGCGCGTTCCGGGCCGCCCACGGGATGGTGTAGGTCAGGAACGGCATCACGTAGATCTCGGTGTCCCAGAAGTAGTGGCCGCCGTAGCCCGACCCGGTCACCCCCTTCGCGGCGATGCCCTGGCCCTCGGCGCGGGCCGAGGCCTGGAGGATCGAGAAGAGGTTCCAGCGCACGGCCTGCTGGAGCGCCTCGTGGTCGGGGATCTCCACGTCGCTGGCCTGCCAGAACTGGTCGAGCAGGTCCCGCTGCTGCTCGAACTGCTGGTCCACGCCCTCCTCCCAGGTCCGGTCGAGGGTGCGCTGGCCGCGGTCGATCATCTCCCGCGCCGGCACCGAGGTCGCGGTGTGGAAGGCGACCATCTTGGTCAGGGTGATCGGCACCCCCGGCTCGGCGGTGACCCGGTAGATCACCTTCGCCATGTCCTCCTCGCACTCCGCCTTCCAGGAGTACGTCGAGGAGGTGGTGAGCTGGTGGTCGGCGACCACGCCGATGCTCATCCCGGACTCGGCCGTCCGGTACGCCAGCTCGAGCCGGCCGGTCTCCTGGTCGGCGTGCTGGTGGGCCGGGATCAGCACCCGGCGGTTGAACGCCTCCGCCTTGCGCGGGTCGTTCTCGGAGGTCTGGTGGTTGTGGGGTTGCGGGCCCTCGACCGGCTGCTCGTTGCGGTCCTGGCGGTTGAGCAGCTGCGAGGAGATCGACACCGAGGCGTGGGCGTCCAGGACGGTGACCTCGAAGGTCATCACCGCCAGGTGGCGCTGCCCCAGCGGCACCATCCGGCGGGAGCGGACCGAGACGCGCTTGCCGCCCGGGGTGCGCCACAGCACCTCCCGGTGCAGCACGCCGTCGCGCAGGTCCAGCGTCCGCTCGTACGCCAGCAGGTCGGCCGTCGACAGGTGCAGCGGCTCGTCGTCGACGTAGAGCCGGATCACCTTCGGGTCCGGCACGTTGACGATGGTCTGACCGATCCGCGCGAAGCCGTAGGCCTCCTCGGCGTGGTTGATCGGCCAGGTCTCGTGGAAGCCGTTGATGAAGGTGCCGTCGACGTGGGCGTCGCGGCTCTCCTCGTAGTTGCCGCGCAGGCCCAGGTAGCCGTTGCCGACGCTGAACACCGACTCCGTCATGCCGAGGTCCGCGGAGCTGAACCGGGTCTCGACCAGGCGCCACGTGTCGACCGGGAACCGGCTGCGGTCCAGCGGGTCGGCGATCGGCGGGGCGACGTGGGAGGGGCCGAGCCCGTCGTTGTGGACGTTCACGCGCCCGCTCCTTCCGTGGAGCCCGCGGGGACCAGCTCGTCGAGGTCGGAGACCACCAGGTCGGCGCCGGCGTCGCGCAGATGGTCGGCCCCGACGCCGCGGTCCACCCCGATGACCAGCGCGAAGGCCCCGGCCGCGCCGGCCCGCACCCCGCTCACCGCGTCCTCCAGCACCACCGCGCCGTCGGCGGTGACGCCGAGCTCGCGGGCGGCGTAGAGGAACGTGTCCGGGGCCGGCTTGCCGTCGAGGCCCTGCTCCGCCGCGACGCCGCCGTGCACCACGGTCCGGAAGTAGTCGGCGACGCCGGCCGCCGCCAGCACGTCCGGGGCGTTGCGGGAGGAGGAGACGATCGCCATCGGCACGCCCCGGTCGCGCAGCGCGTCGAGCAGTCGCACCGAGCCCGGGTAGGGCGCGATCCCCTCCTCGGCCAGCACCTGGCCGAAGTACCCGTTCTTGCGGTTGCCGAGCCCGCACACCGTCTCCGCCGACGGGTCGTCGTCGGGCGTGCCGTCGGGCAGCGCGATGCCCCGGGAGGCGAGGAACGAGCGCACCCCGTCGTACCGCGGCTTGCCGTCGACGTAGTGGAAGTAGTCCTCGTCGGTGTAGGGCGACTGGTCGCCGCGCGCGGCGAGGAAGTCGTTGAACATCTTCGCCCAGGCGTGCATGTGGACCTCCGCGGTCGGCGTCACGACGCCGTCCAGGTCGAACAGGGCTGCCTCGTAGTCGCTCCAGTCCATTCCCGCAGCGTAGCCAGCCGGGGGCCACCCGCGGTTTCATCGCGGTGAACCGCTGGCGTGGACCTGAGCGCGGGTGTCAGCGACACCACGCGCCGAAGTCCGCAACACGGCCGTCCCGAGGGCTCCGTTCTGGTGAAATATCGGACATGCGGATGTTCGGGGCGATGAAGCGGTATGTCGGGCTGTGGGTCCTCAACCGCACCATGCGCAACGGCATCGACCTGCGCAAGCTGCGGTTCTTCCCCGACGCGCTGAGCCTGCCGGTCAAGCGCGACGGGCTGGACCCGCTGCCGGGGCTGATGAAGGTCCAGGCCGAGCAGCCGGTCAAGCGGCTCGCCGAGCTCTTCGGCCGCGGCGTCTGGCTGGTCTCCGGCCACGACGCGGCCCGCGAGGTGCTCTCCGGCGGCGCCGACACCTGGTCCAACGACCTCGGCCAGTTCGTCTCCCAGGAGGGACGCGGCGAGGAGGAGCAGATCGGCGGCCTGGGCATGACCGACCCGCCGCTGCACACCCAGCTGCGCCGCTACCTGACGCCGGAGTTCACGATGCGGCGGCTGGCGCGGCTGCAACCCTCGATCGAGGAGATCGTGCGGGCGCGCCTGGACGCGATGGAGGCCGCGTCGCAGGGCGGGCAGCCGGTCGACGTGGTCGAGGAGTTCGCGTTCGCCATCCCGTTCCAGGTCATCTGCGACCTGCTCGGCCTGCCGGTCGAGGACCGCTCGCGCTTCTTCGAGCTGGGTGTCGCCCGGTTCGACCTCAGCGGCGGCGGCGCGGGCACCTTCGGCGCCCAGGCCCAGACCCGCGAGTTCCTGATCCAGGCGGTCAAGGAGCAGCGCCACCGCCCCGGTGACGGGCTGATCGGCGCGCTGATCGCCGAGCACGGCGACGAGCTGGACGACGTCACCCTCGGCGGCATCGCCGACGGCGTCTTCCTCGGCGGCTACGAGACCAGCGCGAGCATGCTGGCGCTGGGCACCTACCTGCTCGCCACCACCCCCGAGGCCATGCGGATGCTGCGCTCGGACGCGGAGTCGGTGGACCGGGTGATCGAGGAGCTGCTGCGCCACCTGTGCGTGGTGCAGCTGGCGTTCCTGCGCTTCGCCAAGCACGACGTCGTGATCGGCGGGATGGAGATCAAGGAGGGCGACTGCGTCGGCGTCTCGCTGCTCGCCGCCAACCGCGACCCCGCCCTCGGCGACGGCCTGGACACCTTCGACCCGACCCGCGAGCCCACCCGGCACCTCGCCTTCGGCTGGGGCATGCACCGCTGCGTCGGCGCCGAGCTGGCCAGGATGGAGCTGCGCACGGCCCTGCGGATGCTGGCCGAGCGGTTCCCCGACCTCGCCGTCGCCGCCGACATCAAGGACCTGGAGTTCCGCAAGCTGTCCGCGGTGTACGGCGTCGAGTCGCTGCCCGTACGCCTGCACGCCACGGACGACCTCGCCGCCGTCTGAGCGCGAACCGGGGCTCGGGGCAGGCCGAACCGGGGCTCGCGGCAGGCCGAACCGGGGCTCGCGCCGCGCCGAACCGGGGCTTGCGCCGTGAACGCACCCCCTAGGCTCGCCGCGTGAGGATCGTGGTCGTCGGTGGCGACGCCGCCGGCATGAGCGCCGCCCACTCCGCCCTGCGTCAGGCGCGCGCCGCCGGCCGCGAGGTCGAGGTCGAGGTCGTCGAGGCGACCGGCCACACGTCCTACTCCGCCTGCGGGATCCCGTACTGGATCGCCGACGACGTCGAGGAGGGCGCGGACCTGGTGGCCCGGACCGCCGAGGAGCACCGGGCCGCGGGCATCAGGCTGCGGCTGCACACCCGCGCCACCGCGATCGACCCCGCCGGCCGAACCGTCACCGTCGAGGGCGCCGACCCGGAGGGCGCCACCGACACGATCCGGTACGACGAGCTGGTGCTCGCCACCGGCGCCCGGCCCGTGGTCCCGGACTGGGCGCGCGGCCCCGACGGCGCGCTGCTGGACGGGGTGCACCCGGTCAAGACCCTCGACGACGGCGCGCTGTGGCGCGACCTCCTCGCGCGGGCCGAGACGGCCGCCGCGGCCGAGGGCCGGCCGCCGCGGGCGGTGATCGTCGGCGGCGGCTACATCGGCGTCGAGATGGCCGAGACACTGGTCCGCCGCCGCTTCTCGACGACGCTGGTCACCCGTTCGCGGGTGATGGGCCGCCTCGACGAGGACCTGGGTGCCCGCGTCGCCGAGGCGCTCGCGCTGGGCGGGGTCGACCTGCGGACCGACACCGCCGTCGACCGGCTGGTCAGCGCGGATGGCGAGGTGCGCGGCCGGGTGCGGGGCGTCGTCACCACCGACGGCCGGCACGTCCCCGCGGACGTGGTGGTGCTCGCGCTCGGCGTCGAACCCGCCACCGACCTGGGCCGCGCCGCCGGCCTGCCGCTCGGCACCGAGGGCGGCTACCTCCCCGACGGCGCCGGCCGCCTCGCGCCGGGCGTCTGGGCGGCGGGCGACTGCTGCGAGCAGGCGCACCGGATCACCGGCCACCGCACCTTCCTCCCGCTGGGCACGCACGCCAACAAGCAGGGCCGGGCCGTCGGCGCCGCCCTCCTCGGCGGCGACCTGCGCTTCCCCGGCGCGGTCGGCACCGCGATCACCCGCTTCGTCGCGGGCGGCGAGCACGTCGAGGTCGCCCGCACCGGCCTCGGCACCGAGGAGGCCGTCGAGGCCGGGTACGACGTCGCCTCGCTGGTCACCGAGGGCACCACCGCCAGCGGCTACATGCCCGAGGCGGCGCCGCTCGCGATCAAGGTCCTCGCCGACCGCGCCGACCGGCGGCTGCTGGGCGTCCAGATCGTCGGCGGGCCGGGCGCCGGTAAGCGCATCGACGCGGCGGCCGCGGCCCTGTGGGGCTCGATGAGCGTCGACGACCTGGCCTGGATGGACCTCTCCTACGCGCCGCCGTTCGCCACCGCCTGGGAGGTGCTCCAGGTCGCCGCCCGGCGGCTCGCCGAGCGGCTGTGAGCCATTCGGCGGCACCGCCGAAGCGGGACCGGCCGTCGGCACCGCCTACCCTGACCGCGTGGAGCAGAGGGCCGTGCGCTGGTGGCACCCGCGGATGTGGGGCGTCCACCTGGTCGGCCTGGTCTGCGTCGGCACGGCTGTCGGCCTCGGTGTGTGGCAGTACGACGCCTGGCAGGCCCGCCGCGCCGCCGAGCAGGTCGACCTGACGACGGCCGCGCCACTCCCGCTGCAGGACGTGATCGGCTCCGACGACCCGTTCCCGCGCGCCGGGCTCGGCCGGCCCGTGGAGGTCGAGGGCACCTGGCTGCCCGAGGGCACCGTGCTGGTCACCGACCGCGAGAGCGCCGACGGCGAGCCGGGCGCGTGGGTGGTCACCCCGCTCACCGACGGCGGCCCGGAGGCGCCGGCGATCCCGGTGGTGCGCGGTTGGGTGCCCGAGGGCACCGACCTCGCCGACGTACCGGACCCGGGGGAGGCGGGCAGCCTCACCGGCTGGCTGCAGCCCGGTGAGGCCCGCGGCGAGACCGACGAGGACCCGGGCGACGACGTGCTGCCCTCACTGCGGATCGCCGACCTGGTGCAGCGGGTCGACCAGGACCTCTACGGCGCCTACGTGGTCGCGGAGGAGCCCGAGCCCGGGCTGGGCGCGGCGACCCTCGACCAGCTGCCCGAGGTGGGCCGGTTCACGGCGCTGCGCAACCTGCTCTACGCGCTGGAGTGGTGGGTCTTCGCGGCGTTCGCGGGCTACATCTGGTTCCGCTACGTGAGGGACACCACCCGGCCCCGCGTGGAGGACGCCGACGGGGACGGCGACGATTCGTCGTCGGTGCCGGGTGCCCCCGTAGCCTCGGAGTCGTGACGAAGCTCTTCACCACCTACCGGGTGCTGGCCCTGACGGTCGGCGTCCTGCTCCTGGTCGGCACGGTCGACGCGATCCTCAAGTACGGCTTCGCGGACGGCAGCACCGCGCAGCGCCTCGGCGAGGACCTCGACATCGTCTGGATGGTCCACGGCTGGATCTACATCGTGTACGTCGTGGTCGCCTTCGTGCTGACCCAGCGGGCGCGGTGGAGCCTCCCGCAGTTCCTGCTGATGATGGTCGCCGGCCTGATCCCGGGCCTCATCTTCTGGGTGGAGCACAAGGTCGCCGTGCGCCTGCGCGAGGACAGCGCGGAGCTCGCCGGCACCGCCTGAGCCCGACCACCCCGCCGGTGGTTGAGGTGCGAGCGCAGCGAGCCTCGAAACCACCGCCCCGGATCACTCCGGCTTGTCGTCCTCCGCGGCCTCGACCTCGTCGATCGGGTCGGTCAGCGGGTCCGGCGCCGCGTCGGGGGCCTGCTCCGGCTCCGGGACCTCCTCGGGCACCGGCACCGGGTCCGGGGTCGGCTCGGGGGTCGGCACGGGCTCGGGGGTGGGCACCGGCGGGATCGTCGCGTCCGGGCCCGCCGCGGACTGCCAGTCGCTGCCCGCGCCGCCGCCCTGGAGGCGCTTGGCCACGGCCGCGACCGCCACACCCACGCCGACAACGACCACCAGCTTCTTCAGCTTCGCCATGGTCCCCACCCTTCCACCTCGCGACCGGTCCTACACCTCGTTCGGCCTCAGGAATCCATCCCACCACGGGTGGGCGTCGGCGACCACCCGGACCACCGTAGGATCGAGCCACAGGCCCGTGGCGCGAGCCGCGACGCCGTACCAACCCCACCGCCGCGGGCATTCGGGCCCGCGCACACGACGATGTGAGGACCGACGATCGCCATGGCAGACCTCCAGGCCGTCCTGAAGACGAACAAGGGCGACATCACCGTCAACCTGTTCCCGAACCACGCGCCGGAGACGGTCGCCAACTTCACCGGCCTCGCGACCGGTGAGAAGGCCTACGACGCCGGCAACGGCCGCAGCGGCCCGTTCTACGACGGCCTCGGCTTCCACCGGGTCATCTCCGGCTTCATGATCCAGGGCGGCTGCCCGCTGGGCACCGGCACCGGCGGCCCCGGCTACACCTTCAAGGACGAGATCCACCCCGAGCTCGTCTTCGACAAGCCCTACCTGCTCGCGATGGCGAACGCCGGCCCGGGCACCAACGGCTCGCAGTTCTTCATCACCGTCGGCCCGACCCCGTGGCTGAACCGCAAGCACACGATCTTCGGCGAGGTCGCCGACCAGTCCGGCCGCGACGTCGTCGACGCCATCGCGACCACCGCGACGGGTGCGATGGACCGCCCGGTCGAGCCCGTCGTCATCGAGTCCGTCGAGATCATCGGCGCCTGACCTCGATGACGGAACCTACGGCCGGGGTGCCGACCTGCTACCGGCACCCCGACCGTGAGTCCTACATCCGCTGCCAGCGGTGCGGCCAGCCGATCTGCCCGGACTGCATGAACGAGGCGGCCGTGGGGTTCCAGTGCCCCTCCTGCGTCGCCGAGGGCGCGAAGGCGACGCGCGCCGGCCGCACGACGTACGGCGGCATCCGCTCGTCCCAGCCGGGGTCGACGTCGATCATGCTGATCGCGATCAACGTCGCGGTCTGGGTCGCGGTGATGGTCACCGGTGGCGCCCGGAGCCGCCTGGTCGACCTGCTGGCGCTGACGCCCGTCGGGCAGTGCACCTCGGTCGCGAACCCCGGCGCCTACTACCCGGGCATCGGCACCCAGACCGTCTGCGACGCGATCGGTGACGGCCGCTGGTACCCGGGCGTCGCCGACGGGGCCTACTGGCAGCTCATCACGAGCGCCTTCATGCACGTCCAGCCGTGGCACATCGGCTTCAACATGCTGGCCCTGTGGTTCCTCGGCCCGCAGCTCGAGCACGTGCTCGGCCGCGCCCGGTTCCTCGCGCTCTACCTCGTCTCCGCGCTGGCCGGCTCCGTCGCGGTGCTGTGGCTCTCGAACGAGTACCAGTCGACCCTCGGCGCCTCCGGCGCGGTCTTCGGCCTGATGGGCGCGCTGCTGGTGATCGGCACCAAGGCCCGCGCGGACGTCTCCGCGATCTGGGGCTGGCTCGCGATCAACGTCCTGCTGACCTTCGTGGTCTCCAACGTCTCGTGGCAGGGCCACCTGGGCGGCCTGATCGGCGGCGCGCTGGTGGCCGCCGCGCTCGCGTACGCCCCCCGCGGTCCGCGTCGCGCCACGGTCCAGTGGGCGGCGATCGCCGTCCTGGTGGTCGTCCTCGGCGCGGCGGCGGCGGTCCGCGTCGCCATGCTCGGCTGAGCGGCGCCCGTGACCCCGCTGCTCACCTCGCTGGTCGACGTCGCCCGGGCGCGCGACGCCGTCGCGGTCCGGGTCGGCGACGACGTCCTGTCGCGCGGCGACCTGGTCGACGCGGCCGGCCGGTTCGCCGCCGGTCTGGCCGCCGACGGTCCGGTCGCGGTGCTGGCCGAGCCGTCCCTGGACACCGTGGTCGCCGTCGTCGGCTGCCTCTCGGCCGGGGTCCCGGTCGTCCCCGTGCCGCCCGACGCCGGACCCGCCGAGGTCGCCCACATCCTCCGCGACAGCCGCGCCGTCGCCTGGTCGGGACCCGACCGCCCCGGCGTGGGGCTGCCGCCGGTCGTGCCGGCCGCGTCGGCGTCCCGGTCGGTGTCGGCGTCGGCGTCCGGGTCGGCGGACCCCGACGCGGTCGCGATGATCCTCTACACCTCGGGCACCACCGGCGCCCCGAAGGGCGTGGAGCTGACCACGGCGGCGATGGCCGCCGGCCTCGACGGCCTGGCCGAGGCCTGGGGATGGACCGGCGACGACGCGCTCGTGCACGGCCTGCCGCTGTTCCACACCCACGGCCTGATCCTGGGCACGCTGGGCCCGCTGCGGTTCGGCTCGCCGCTGCACCACACGCGGCGGCCGAGCCCCGCGGCCTACGCCGCCGCCCGGGGGACGATGTACTTCGGCGTGCCGACCGTGTGGGGGCGGGTCGCCGCCGAGCCCGCCGCGGCCCGCGCTCTCTCCCGCGCCCGGCTGCTCGTCTCGGGCAGCGCGCCGCTGCCGGTCTCGGTCTTCTCCCGGCTCGCGGCGCTGAGCGGGCACCGGCCGATCGAGCGGTACGGGATGACCGAGACCATGATCACCCTCAGCACCCGCGCGGACGGCGAGCGGCGCCCCGGCTGGGTCGGGCTGCCCGTGGGCGCCACGCGGACCCGGATCGTGAGCGAGGAGACCGGCGAGCCGGTCCCGTACGACGGCGCGTCGATCGGCCAGCTCGAGGTGAGCGGTCCGACCCTGTTCTCCGGCTACCTGGGCCGCCCGGAGGCGACCGCGGAGGCGCACACCGCCGACGGCTGGTTCATCACCGGCGACATCGCCGCGCGCGACGAGGACGGGTTCCACCGGATCGTCGGGCGCGCCTCCACCGACCTGATCAAGTCGGGCGGGTACCGCATCGGCAGCGGCGAGATCGAGGCCGTGCTGATGGACCATCCCGGTGTCGCGGAGGTCGCCGTGGTCGGCGTACCGGATCCGGACCTGGGGCAGCGGGTGACCGCCTTCGTGGTCCCGGCCGAGGGGACCGGGTCGGGCCTCGCGGAGGCGCTGACGGAGCTCGTCGCGACCCGCCTCTCGTGGCACAAGCGCCCCCGCGACGTGGTCTTCGTCGACGCGCTGCCGCGCAACGCCATGGGCAAGGTGCAGAAGAAGCTGTTGCACTGACCCCTGGCGGCGCCGCTTCTGCCGTGCCGACCGCGGGTTCTCCCCAGATTCATCCACACCTGGGGAGAACTACACGTGTGTAACTCATCCCCAGCTGTGGAAATCGTTGGGGAGAACTACATCCGTGTAAGTCCTCCCCATCCTGTGGACAACTCTGTGGACAACCCGCCCGCGAACCGGGGATCGGGGCAGGCCGAGCCGGAGCTGGGGGCAGGCCGAGCCGGGGCTGGGGGCAGGCCGAGCCGGGGCTGGGGGCGAAATGCGAGACGGGGGCCGCGACCCTCTGGTCGCAACCCCCGTCTCGGCGTGCCCGGAGCCCCGTCTCGGCGCGCCCCCAGCCCCTGTTCGGCCTACTCCCAGCGGGTCGCGAAGGCGAAGCCGACCGCCATGAACCCGATGCCGACGAAGAGGTTCTTCTGGCCGAGGTCGTTGAAGACCGGGATGTCCGCCGGGTCGGTGCCCGTGAGGAAGATGTAGTAGCAGCAGATCCAGACCAGGCCGACCAGGAAGCAGCCGAGCATGCCGACCACGACGCCGCGGCCCCGGCCCAGCGGGGTCGAGGGGTGGGCGGAGACGAAGAGGCCCAGGAACATCAGGCCGAAGCCGATCAGGTAGTTCCAGTCCTCCAGGTCCTGCATGAAGGAGGGGCCGGAGGCGGGGTTGGTCTCGCCGGTCTCCAGGTTGATCGAGCCCCAGCCGCCGTCGGGGCGGACGCCGAGGTAGGTGAAGACGATCCACGCGACGCCCAGCGCCATCAGCACCAGCGCGATCACGAACCGCGGGGTCAGGACCGGACCGCGCTCGGGATCGAGGGCGTCCCTCTCCTTGCGGAAGCTCGGCAGGCGGGACGACTTGGCCACGGGGTGCTCCTCGGCTGTGCTGGGTGGTGCTGTTCGAGTGGTGATGCTGTTCGGTGGTGGGCGGCTCTCCGTGCAGGGAGGGGTGCCCGGGCGGCCTGGGGGCCGCCCTTACCCTAGTCAGTATGACGGGTGCCCATGCCGAGGAGTCGCACGGCCACCGTTCACCGGAGTCGAACCGCCGCTCGCAGGCCTGGCGGATCGGCACGCCGGTGGTCATCCTGCTCTCCGGCGCGCTCTTCGTGACCTCCGCCGTCGACAGCGAGGGCACCGACCTGCGCCCCGGCCGCTACACGGACCTGGCGAGCGTCGCGGAGGCGGACGCGGCCGAGTACCGGGCCCTCGAGGCCGAGCGCCAGGCGCTCGCCGACGAGGTCGAGTCGCTGACCGGGGACGTCAGTGCCGCCGGTGTCACCCGCGCCCAGGGCGAGATCGCCGAGCTGCGCGACCCGGCCGGCCTGGAGGCGCGGCGGGGCCCCGGGGTCTCGGTGACCCTGTCGGACTCGCCGGAGGACGTGCTGGCCGAGGCCATCCGCGCCGGCACCGACCTCAACCTGAACCGGCTCGTCGTCCACCAGCAGGACATCCAGGCCGTGGTCAACGCGCTCTGGCTCGGCGGTGCCTCCGCGGTGACGATCGCCGGCCAGCGGGTGGTCAGCACGACCGGCATCAAGTGCGAGGGCAACGCCGTCCAGCTGCAGGGCGTGCCCTACCCGCAGCCGTACGTCATCGAGGCGGTCGGCGACCCGACGACCCTGTCGGCCGCGATCGCCGCCGACCCGCTCGTCACCGGCTACCGGACCGACGCCGCCGACCCGGCGATCGCGATCGGCTGGGCGATGAGGATCGAGGCCGACGTGGAGGCGCCGGCGTTCACCGGCGTCCACGAGATGCGGTACGCCGAGCCGCTGGGCTGACCGCCGCTGGCCCGCGTCACATGGATCCTGGTCGGGGTTCCAGCCGAGAAGCGACAAGAATCCATGTGACGCGGCGCCCCACGGACACCGCTCGGGCGACCGTCAGTTCCGACCGCGCCGGCCGTCCGTCTGCCCGCCGCCGTCCAGGTTCCACGGCACGCTGTCGGGGTCCAGCGGGTCGGAGCCGGCGTCGACCTCCGGGCCGTCCCGGGCGGTGTCCCCGTCGGTGTCGGGGTTGTTCGGGTCGGTGCCCGCCTCCCGCTCGGCGAGGTCGTCGAGGCCGTCGGTGTCGGTGTCGGCCTTCTTCGGGTCCGAGCCGAACGCCTTCTCCTCCTCGTCGCTCAGCCCGTCGCCGTCCCGGTCCTTCGGCTCCTCGTAGGTGGAGACGAAGATGACGACGTCGGTGCCCTGGTCGCGGGTCTGGCCGCCGGCGGGGACCTGGTCGACGATCGTGCCCTTGGGGGCGTCGGTCTCGCCCGAGTAGTCGCGCACCACCGGGTTGAAGCCGGCCTGCTTGATCGACTCCTCGCCGACGTCCTGCTGCTGGTCGAGGACGTTCGGGATCTCCTCCGGGCCGTCGGAGATGCAGATGTCGACCGTGTCGTTCTTGGTGACCTGCGTGCCGCCGCGCGGGGTCTGCTCCACGACGACGCCCTGCGGCTCGTCGGTGTCGCAGGAGGACTGGGAGATCTTGCGCCGGGCCACGCCCGCCTCGACCAGGCGGTTGATGGCGGCCTTGGTCTTCAGGTCGGTCACGGTCGGCAGCGAGAACTCGCCGGGGCCCGAGGAGACCACCAGGTCGATCTCGGTGTCGGCGGGGACGTAGTCGCGCCCCTCCGGGTCCTGCTCGATGACCAGCCCCGCGTCGATGTCGTCGCTGTTGCGCAGCGTCACCTCGCCGACCAGCAGGCCGGCGTCGCCGATCGCGTCGCGGGCGTCGGCCTCGGTCATCCGGAAGACGTCGGGGACCCGCAGGTCCGGCTCGCGCTCGGGGAAGAGCTTCGGCCAGACGATGAACGCGGTGGCCAGCAGCGCCGCGACCAGTACGGCGACGACGGCCCACAGCGCGAACCGGGTGCGCCGGTGGTCGTCCTCGGGGGTCGGGGTCGGCACGGCGGTGCGGACCGCGGTGTCGGCGTTCGGGTCGGGCGCGGGCGTCGGAGCGGTCGGAGGCAGCACCACCGAGACCGGCCGGCCGGACAGGTAGCGCTCGATGTCGGTGCGCATCGCGGCCGCCGACTGGTAGCGGTCCTCGACCCGCTTCGCCAGCGCCTTCATCACGATCGCGTCGATCTCGGGGGCGAGGTCGGGGTCGTGGGCCGACGGCTTCTCGGCCTGCTCCCGCACGTGCTGGTAGGCGACCGCCACGGGGGAGTCGCCGACGAAGGGCGGCCGGCCGGTGAGGAGCTCGTAGAGCAGGCAGCCGGCGGAGTAGACGTCGGAGCGGGAGTCGACGGTCTCGCCGCGCGCCTGCTCGGGGGAGAGGTACTGGGCGGTGCCGACCACGGCCGCGGTCTGCGTCATCGAGGAGGCGGCGTCGCTCATGGCGCGGGCGATGCCGAAGTCCATCACCTTGACGTCGCCGGCCCGCGTGAGCATCACGTTGCCGGGCTTGATGTCGCGGTGGATGATCCCGGCGCGGTGGCTGTAGTCCAGTGCCGACAGCACGCCGCTGGTGATCTCCAGCGCGCGCTCGGGGAGGATCTTGCGACCTTCGCGGAGCACGTCGCGGAGCGTGCGGCCCTCGACGTACTCCATGACGATGTAGGGCTGGATCGCGGTGCCGTCGTCCGACGGCTCCTCGCCGGTGTCGTAGACGGCGACGATCGCGGGGTGGTTGAGCGAGGCCGACGACTGCGCCTCGCGGCGGAACCGGGCCTGGAACGTGGGGTCGCTGGCCAGGTCGGTGCGCAGCCGCTTGACCGCCACCACGCGGCCGAGCCGTCCGTCGACGCCCTTGCGGACCTCGGCCATCCCGCCGCGGCCGAGCAGCTCGCCGAGCTGGTATCGACCACCCACGGTGCCGGAATCGGTCGGTCCGGTGCTCAAGGCTGATCACCCTCCTCAGCGCTCGTGGTGGTGTCGGTCGGCGTGGTCGCCTCCGTGGTCGGCGCCGTGGTGGTCGCCTCCGTCGTCGGCGCCGTGGTGGTCGCCTCCGTGGTCGGGGGCGGCGCGGCGCCCCAGTAGGTGACCGTGACCAGGGTGTCCTCCGGGACGGTTCCGGACGGGGTGACCGCGGTGACCTGCCCCGCGGTGTGGCTGCCGTCGTTGTCCTGCTCGACGAGCGTGACCCTCAGCCCGAGCGCGGAGAGCTGCTCCTCGACGGCCCGGAAGTCCTGCCCGATGTAGTCGTCGGCGTTGATGGTGACGGTGGCCGGCTCGGTGGGGGCCGTCGTGGTCGGCTCGGTCGGCGTGGTCGACTCCGTGGTCGGCGACTCCGTCGCCGAGGAGGTCTCGGGGGTCGGCTCGGGCTCGTCGCCGCCGCCGCCGAAGAGCAGGATCGCGCCCAGGATCGCGGCCAGCACGATCAGGATCACCGCGATCAGGATGCCCCAGCGGAAGCCGCCGCCCTCGTCGTCCTCCTCCGTGCCCTCGTAGGCCTCGACCGGGTCGAGGTGACCGACGTCGGGCACCGGGGCGTCGCCGGCCGCGGCCATCGCCCCCGCGGCCGGGAGCACGCCGGTCGCCGGCAGCACGGCGGTCGTCGGGTCGATCGCGCCCGTGGCCGGCGGCGGCAGGAAGCGGCTCGGGTCGCGCAGCGCCGCGGCGAACGTCGCGCCGTCGGAGAACCGCTGGGCGGGCTCCTTGGCCATCGCGCGCTGCACCACCGCGGCCAGGTCCGCCGGCACCGACTCGGGCAGGTCCGGCACCGGCTTCTGCAGGTGCGCCAGCACGGTGGCGACCGGGGTCTCCGCCTCGAACGGGCGGAACCCGGCCAGGCACTCGAAGGCGACCACGCCGAGGCTGTAGACGTCCGAGGCCGGCGTGGAGGAGCTGCCCCGCGCCTGCTCGGGGGAGAGGTACTGCGGCGTGCCCATCACGGCGCCCGTGCGGGTGATCGCCGTGGCGTCGCCCGCGCGGGCGATGCCGAAGTCGGTGATCTTGACCTTGCGGTCGGGCGTGATCAGCAGGTTCGCGGGCTTGATGTCGCGGTGCACGATGCCGGCCGTGTGCGCCACGGCGAGCGCGTCGGCGGTCTGCGCCATCAGGTCCCGCACGACGTCGGGGTTGACCGGGCGGCCGGCCTCCTTGGAGCGCGCCAGCAGCGCGGAGAGCGGCTCGCCGTCGACGTACTCCATCACCAGGAAGGGGGCGTTGCCGGTGTCGTCGGCGCCCTCGGCGCTGTAGTCGAAGATCCCCGCGATGCCCGGGTGGTGCAGCGCGGCGGCGCTGCGGGCCTCGGTCTCGAAGCGGCTGCGGAACGTGTAGTCGTCGGCGTACTCGCTCTTGAGCACCTTGACCGCGACGGTCCTGCCCAGCCGCATGTCGGTGGCGCGCCAGACGACCCCCATGCCGCCGGTGGCGATCCGGGAGTCGAGCCGGTAACGGTGGGCCGGGTCCACGAACTTGTCGGTCACTTCTCCATCACTGCTTCCATCACGGCCTTCGCGATCGGGCCGCCGAGCTGGCCACCCGCGATCTCCTTGCCCGGTGCCTCCTGGATCATCACCGCGACGGCGACCTGGGCGTTGCCCGCCGGCGCGAACGAGATGAACCAGCCGTACGGCGGCGCGCCGGCGATGCCGCGCTGCGCGGTGCCGGTCTTCCCGGCGACGTCGACGCCGGGGATCGCGGCGGGGGACGCGGTGCCGGCGTCCACGGTGTCGACCATCAGCTCGGTGACCTGCGCGGCGGTCTCGGGCGAGATCGCCGGGCGCAGCTCGTCGGGGTCGGTGGTCTCCAGCGTCTGGTAGTCCGCCGTCTGCACCTCCTCGACGACGTAGGGGCGCATCAGGGTGCCGCGGTTCCCGATCGCCGCGGCCACCATCGCCATCTGCAGCGGCGTCGACTGCACGTCGAACTGGCCGAAGCCGGTGCGGGCGGTCTCGGCGTCGTTGAGCTCCCGCGGCGGCTGCTCCTCGCCGTCGATCACGTCGGTGACCGACTTCGGGTAGACCGACTGCGCCTGCCCGGGCAGGTCCAGCAGGTAGTCGCTGTTGAAGCCGAACGCCTCCGCGGTCGCGCGCATCTTCTCCGGCCCGAGCTCCACGGCCATCTTGGCGAAGGCGGTGTTGCAGGACTGGGCCATCGCGGTCGCGAAGGAGATCTCCTCGGAGTTGCAGAGGTAGCGGCCCTCGTTGTCGACGACGTTCTGCTCGCCGGTGGTGCCGGGCAGCTGGTAGCTGGCGCCGGACGGCACGTTGTCGTCGATCGTGTAGAGGCCGTTCTCGATCGCGGCGGCGGCGGTGACGACCTTGAACGTCGAGCCCGGGAAGAGCCGGGTCTGGATCGCGCGGTTGAGCAGCGGCTCGCTCTCGTCGGCCTCGAGCCGGTCGTAGGCCTTGGTCCGCTCGGCGGCGTTGTGGCTGGCCAGCTCGTTGGGGTCGTACGTCGGCAGCGAGACCATCGCCAGGATCCGCCCGGTCTTCGGCTCGATGGCCACCACCGAGCCCTCGCCCTCCGGGCCGACGGTCTCCTGGAGCATCTCGTAGGCGATCCGCTGGGCGCGCTGGTTGATCGTCAGCACCACGTTGCCGCCCTGGTTGGAGTCGCCCTGCAGCAGGTCGACGAGGCGGTTGACGAAGAGCCGCGGGTCCTCGCCGGAGAGGATCGCGTTCTGGGAGCGCTCGATCCCGGTCTGGCTGCCCAGCTGGAGGTAGCCGGTGATCGGGGCGTACTGGAACGGCTTGGGGTAGACGCGCAGGTACTTGTACTGGTCGTCGACCGGCTTGCTGCGGGCCACCGGGTCCTGGCCGACCAGGATCAGCCCGCGCTCGCGGGCGAAGGAGGCCTCCGCGGCGCGCGCGTTGGCCGGATCGGTGTTGTAGTCCTCGGCCTTCCAGAACTGGATGTAGGTGACGTTGACCATCAGCGCCACGAACAGCGCCAGCGAGAAGATCGAGACGGCGCGGATCGGCTTGTTCATCGGTCCACCACCTTCACGATCTGGGTGGCGAACTGGTCGGGGTCCTCGGCCGCCGCGGACTGCGGTGCCGGGCGGCGCGCGCTGTCGGAGATCCGCAGCAGCAGCGCGATGATCACCCAGTTCGCGACCAGCGAGGAGCCACCGGCGGAGAGGAACGGGGTGGTCAGGCCGGTCAGCGGGACCAGGCGCGTGACGCCGCCGGTGACCACGAAGACCTGGATCGCGATGACGGTGCCGAGGCCGGTCGCGACGAGCTTGCCGAAGCCGTCCCGGGCGATCAGCGCCGCGCGCAGCGCCCGCTCCACGATCAGGCCGTACATCAGCAGCACCGCCATCACCGCGGTCAGGCCGAGCTCCTCGCCGATGACCGCCATGATGAAGTCGTTGTGGGCCTCGGGGACCCGCAGGTGGACCGAGTCGCCGGAGCCGATGGTGAGCATCCCCTGGCCCAGGCCGCGGCCGATCAGGCCGCCCCAGGAGAACGAGTAGAGGCTCTGCACGAGCTGGTAGCCGTCGCCGTTGCGGTCGGCGAACGGGTCGAGCCAGATGTCGACGCGCTGCGTCACGTGCGGGACCGCCACGTACGCCGCGATCGCGCCGCCGAGGAACATCAGCCCGCCGACGAAGAGCCACCCCGGCCGCTCGGTCGCCACGTAGAGCATGACCAGGAACAGGCCGAAGAACAGCAGGCTGGAGCCGAGGTCCTTCTGCAGCACCAGGATCGCGAGGCTGATGCCCCACATCGCCAGGATCGGGCCGAGGTCGCGGCCGCGGGGCAGGTCGATGAAGAGGAACCGGCGCCCGGCCAGCGCCAGCGCGTCGCGGTGCTGCACCAGGTAGCTGGCGAACGCCAGCACCAGCAGCACCTTCGCGACCTCACCAGGCTGGAAGCCGATCGGGCCGATCCGGATCCAGATCCGCGCGCCGTTCACCTCGTTGCCGATCACCGGCAGCATCGGCAGCAGGAGCAGCGCGATCGAGGCGAGGCCGAACGTGTAGGTGTAGCGGGCCAGGATCCGGTGGTCGCGGATGAGCACCAGCGTCGCGATGAAGAGCGCCACGCCGAGGCTCATCCAGACCAGCTGGCGGCTGGCGTTGGCCGTGTCGACGGCCAGGTCGAGCCGGTGGATGATCGCCAGGCCGAGCCCGTTGAGCGCCGCGACGACGGGGAGCAGCACCGGGTCGGCGTACGGGGCCACGAGGCGGACCGTCACGTGGGCGGCGATGATGAGGCCGGTCAGCCAGCCGCCGTACCCGATCAGGTTGGTCGGCACCTCCCCGTCCACGCCGAGGCCGACGGCGGCGTACGCGCCGATGCCGACCGCGAGCGCGATGACCAGCAGGAAGAGCTCCGCGCCCCGCCGGCGGCGGTGCACGAAGCCCATCAGGGAGGAGTTGGACTGCATCGTCGTCGCCCCGGTCAGCCCTGGCTCGGCTCGTCGGAGGGTACGTCGGTGGGTGCCGTCGGCGTGGGGCCCTCGGTGTCGTCGGTGTCGTCGCCGACCATCCGCTCGGCGAGGCGGTTGACGGTCTGGGCGGCGTCCTCGAGGTTGTCGGCGGCGATCCCGCCCTCGACGTCGAGGCGGGCCTCCTCGGAGAGGTCGTCCACGGCGAGGTCGCTGGTCTGGTAGACGCTGGACATGCGGGGCAGGCCGTCGACGCCGCGGTAGATCGCGACGTACCCGTCGGACTCGCCGACGTAGTACTGCCGCTGGGTCCACCAGTAGCCCGTGGCCACCAGGCTCCAGCCGATGCCCACGAGCAGCGCGAGGGCCAGCAGGCGGCGGGCCCAGGCGTAGCGGCGCGGGGCGCGGGGCGCGTAGCGGTAGGCCTCGGGGTCGACCGGCGGGTCGGCCTGGATGACGAAGTCGATCCCCTCGGGGATCTCGGCGTCGACGGGCTCCAGCTCGCCGGTGTCGCCGGAGCGGTGGCCGCGGAACAGGGCGCGCGGCATCCGCCGCTTCAGCTCGGCTGCGGCGCCGACGACCTCGGGCTGGAGGGCGGCGACGGTGGGGTCGGCCTCGGCCTGCTCGGCGGTGATCACGTCGGCGACGACGCAGGTGACGTTGTCGGAGCTGCCGGCGTCCAGGCTGGCCCGGACCATCTCGACCGCGGCGAACTCGGGGCTGGAGCCGCGCAGGATGCGGGCGATCCGGTCGTCGTCGAGCACGCCGCAGGCGCCGTCGCTGCACAGGAAGAGCTGGTCGCCGGGGACCAGCTCGAGCGCGAACAGGTCGGGCTCGACCTCGTGCAGGCCGTCGAGCGCCTTGAGGATCAGGTTGCGGTGCGGGTGGACCCGCGCCTCGGCCTCGGTGATCCGGCCCTCGTCGATCAGCGACTGCACGAACGTGTGGTCGTTGGTCAGCTGGGAGAGCTCGCCGTCGCGGAGCAGGTAGGCCCGGGAGTCGCCGACGTGGCCGACGGCGAGCCGCTGGCCGTCGAAGAGCCCGACGGTGGCGGTGGTCGAGGTGCCGTTGAGCGCCGGGTCGTGGTCGACCTGGCTGCCGATGGAGTCGTGGGCCTCGTGCATGCCGTCGCTGAGCCGGGCGAGCAGGTCGATGCCGCCGGGCGGCTCGTCGAGCTGGCGGAGCTCGCCGATCGCGGTGCTGGAGGCGATGTCGCCGCGGGCCGCGCCGCCGACGCCGTCGCAGACCGCGAGCAGCCACGGGCCGGCGTACCCGGAGTCCTGGTTGTCCTTGCGGACCCGGCCGACGTCGGAGACGGCGTGGTAGCGGAGCCGGAGCGGACCCGCGGGAGTCTTCGGGGCCGCCGGCGTGGCAGCGGTCGGATCGGGGTGGGTCACTACTTCCTCAGCTCCACGATCGTCTTTCCGATCCGGACCTGGGAGCCGAGGCTCACCGGGACCGGCTGGGTGATCCGCTGGGTGCCGAGATAAGTGCCGTTGGTCGAGCCGAGGTCCTCGACCAGCCACTGGTCGTTGCTGTTCACGATCCGCGCGTGGCGGGTGGAGACGTAGTCGTCGTCCAGCTTGATGGCCGCGTCGTTGCCGCGCCCGATCAGGATCGGCGCGTCGGCGAGGTCGGCGGTGATGCCGGCGTTGGGGCCGTCGACAACGGCGACGTGGGTGGGCGTGCCGCGCTTGCGCGGGGTGGTCTTCTGCTTGGTCGCGCGGGGCGCCGGGGGAGCGGCGGCGGGGCTGGGCAGCCGGGCGCCGAACATGTCCGAGCGGATGACCGAGATCGCCGAGAGCACGAAGATCCACAGGATCGCCAGGTACGCGATGCGCACCAGGAAGAGGGTCAGCTCAGGCACCGGCGCCGCCTTCGTGGAGGCGGAGGGTGATGTCGGTGTGGCCGATCTGCACGCGGGAGCCGTCGCGCAGCACCGCCCGCGTGACCTTCTGACCGTCGACCCGGATGCCGTTGGTGGACCCCATGTCGTGCACCTCGATCTGCACCGGGCCCTGCCCGGTGCTGGTCTGGCTGATCAGGAACTGGGCGTGGCGGCGGCTGACGCCGGGGTCGTTGATCCGCAGGTCCGCCTCGCTGCCGCGGCCGACGACGACGCCCGGCGCGGAGAGCGGGTGCTCGGCGCCGTTGATCTCGAGGACGGCGCGGCTCGGGCGTCCCGAGCGGTCGGGGCGGGTGCGGTCGGTGACCGCCGCCTCCGCCTTGCTGAGCACGCGGAACCGTCCGGTGCCGAGGTCCTCGGCGCGCTCGAAGTCGACGTGGACCGGACCGGGGAAGACGTACCCCTGCTGGTCGGCGTGGTCGCGCAGCTGGTCGCACAGCTCGTCGGCCAGCGTGCCGGTGTACGGCGCCATCCGCTCCAGGTCGCCGACCGACAGCTCCACGTGGAAGATGTTGGGCACCATCCGCCGCTCGCGGGAGATGATCTGCGCCTTGTTGTCCAGCTCGCGCTGGAGTGCGGCGGCGATCTCCACCGGCTGCACGGCCGAGCGGAAGGTGCGGGCGAAGATGCCCGAGATGGCCCGCTCGAGTCGCTCCTCGAAACGCTGCAGTCCTCCCACGGTGGGCACCCCCTTCCGTTTCCCGACTCCGGCGTCGGGGTCTGTTTCTGCGTGCTGGACCGCCCCGGAGTGTGCCAGTACAGCCCCGGAGTGGTCCGATCGGTCGCTCGATCGTATCGGGGCAGCCCTCGCCGTTCCGGCATCCCCGCCAGACCGTGAGAGCCTCCCCCTGCGCCGAGTGGGTCCCCGTTTTGGGTCCGGGGCCCGGACTGGGTTAGCCTTCAGGCGCTTCACCACACGAGCGCGAGTGGCGGAATAGGCAGACGCGCACGGTTCAGGTCCGTGTGTCCGAAAGGACGTGGGGGTTCAACTCCCCCCTCGCGCACAGCGAAACCCCCAGGGATGACCTGGGGGTTTCTTGTTTTTCGAGTGCCGGTGCCGCGCGCCGGAACGCGGTCGTGTGCCTGAGACCCCGCTCTACCGCTGTCTGGGGCACACGACCCCGCCCCCGATCCGGCGCGACCACGCCGAGACACCCCGCCGCCCCGACCGCGCGGTGGCAGCCGGGGCGGCGGAGGGTGCGGAGGGCGAGTTCAGTCGTCGGCCCCGACCGGGGTGGGCTGGCCCACCCCGACGCCCTCCGGCGCCGCCTCCGCCGGAGGGGTGACCGGCGGCTTGCGGTCCAGGGCGCTGGGCCACCAGATCTTCCCGCCCAGGTCGAGGTTGATCGCGGTGACCAGCACCGAGCGGACGATGATCGTGTCGAGCAGTACGCCGAGGGCGACCGCGACGCCCAGCTCGACCAGGAAGACGAACGGGATCGAGGCCAGCACCAGGAAGGTCGCGGCCAGGACGATCCCCGCCGAGGTGATCACGCCGCCGGTGGAGCTCAGCGCGATCAGCGACCCCTGGCGGGTGCCGTAGGTGGCGGTCTCCTCGCGGACCCGGGTCATCAGGAAGATGTTGTAGTCGATGCCGAGCGCCACCAGGAACACGAAGGCGAACAGCGGGAACCCGGGATCGACCTGCACGCCCTCGGGCCAGTGGTCGGTGACCAGCGGTGCCACGTAGTCGAACACCAGCGCCGAGAGGCCCATCGCCGCGCCGAAGGACAGGACCACCGTGCCCACCAGGATCAGTGGCGCGGCCAGCGCGCGGAGCAGCCCGATCAGGATCAGCAGCACCACCAGCAGCACGGTCGGGATGATCACCCGGTTGTCCCGGTTGGCCGCCTCCTTGGTGTCGAGGTAGAACGCCGACCCGCCGCCGACGAGCGCGTCGGCGCCGTCGACGCCGTGCGCCGCCGTACGGCTCTGCCCGACGATGTCGTACGCCGTCTGCGAGGAGATGTCGGCGTCGACGGTCGCCTCGAAGTAGGACCGCGAGTCGGAGATCGGCTGCGGGTCCGTCGGGTCGCCGGCGCCGGGCACGGCCGCCACCGCCTGCTGCACGTCGCCGATGCTGTCGGTGTTCGCGACCACCTGGAGGGTGTTGGAGTTGTCGACGAGGCCGTGCTCCACCAGCACCTTCTGGCCGACGATCGCGTCGAACTCCTTCGTGTAGGTGTCCTCCGTCGACATCCCGCCGGCGTCGATCTTGAGGATGCCGAGGCAGGCGACCAGCAGCACGCCGGTGGTGACCAGCCAGACGCGGCGTGGGCGCGGGGAGATCGCGCCCCCCACCTTGGCCCACAGGCCGGTCGTGTTCGGCTCGTGCGAGCCGAAGGCCGGCCGCTTGGGCCAGAACATCCACCGGCCGAAGATCACCAGCAGCGCCGGCAGCAGGGTGACCATCACCAGGAATGTGACGCCGATGCCGACCGCGTTGACCGGCCCCAGGCCGGCGGTGGAGTTGAGGTCGGCGATCAGCAGGCAGAGCATGCCCGCGGCCACGGTCGAGGCGCTGGCCAGGATCGCCGGCGCGGCGCGGTGCAGCGCCACGGCCATCGCCGCGTGCCGGTCGTCATGGCGTCGCAGCTCCTCGCGGTAGCGGGCCACGAGGAGCAGGGCGTAGTCCGTGCCCGCCCCGATCACCAGGATGCCGAGGATCGCCTGGCTCTGGCCGTTGACGGTGAGGTCGGCGTACTTCGCGAGCAGGTAGACCACCCCGCCGGAGACGGTGTAGGCGACGACCACGCTGAAGATCGGCAGCACCCAGAGGATCGGGCTGCGGTAGGTGAAGAGCAGGATGATGACGACGACGGTCAGGGCGCCGAGGACCAGCGTCGTGTCGACGCCCTCGAAGACCTCGGCGGCGTCGGCGGCCTGGCCGCCGTACCCGGCGAGGTGGACGGTCACGCCGTCGATCTGCGCGATGTCGCGGACCTCCGCGGCCGCGTCGGGGATGTCGTTCCAGCCGTTGGCGCCGAAGTTGAAGGTGAGCGAGGTGACGGCGACCTCGCCGTCGGCGGACTCGGCGGGGAAGCCCGCCTGCGCCGCCTGCTCGGGGGTGAGCACGCTGCCCTCGACGACGCCGTCGATGGTGGCCAGCTCGGCCGCCTGGGCGTCGATCTCGCCGCGGTCGGCGGCGGTGAGCCCGGAGTCGCTGGAGTAGACGACCAGCGTCGGGATGTTGTTGGGGTCGACGGTGTCCGCCAACTCGTTGGCCACCTCCGTGGACTCGGCGCTCGAGGGCAGCCAGGAGGAGGCCTCATTGTTCTGGACGTCGATGAGCTTCGACGAGAGGCTGCCGAAGATCACGAATGCCACGAGCCAGAACAGCAGGACCAACCACTTGGTCACGGGGCCGGTCAGCCGGCCAGCTATCTGTCGGTGCATGGTTCGACTCTCCCAGCGAGCATGGACACTCTCCATCGGGTTTCTCCCCTAGTCCGACCCCGAGAGCCCTCAGGACTCATCGGACGCCGTCCGCTCGGGACCATCGCCCCTCGCGCCCGCCTCCGAAGACGGGCAGGCTCGGGGCATGGGTACGTTCGTCTTCGACTTCGCACAGGGCAGCAAGGAGCAGAAGGACCTGCTCGGCGGCAAGGGCGCCAACCTGGCCGAGATGACCAGGCTCGGGCTCCCGGTGCCGCCCGGCTTCACCATCTCGACCGACGCCTGCCGCGCCTACCTCGAGCACGGGTCGGAGCCGGTCGGCCTCGAGGCGGAGGTCGACGCGCACCTGTGGGCGCTGGAGCGGCGGATGGGCCGTCGGCTCGGCGACCCGAAGGACCCCCTGCTGGTCTCGGTGCGGTCCGGGGCGAAGTTCTCGATGCCCGGGATGATGGAGACCGTCCTCGACGTCGGTCTCAACGACCACTCGGTGGTCGGCCTCGCCGAGCAGAGCGGCGACGAGCGGTTCGCCACCGACTCCTACCGGCGGCTGCTGCAGATGTTCGGCAGCACGGTCCTCGGCGTACCGTCCGACCGGTTCGAGGAGCGGATCGAGGCCCTCAAGGCCGACCGCGGCGTCGCCTCGGACGCCGAGCTGGTCACCGCCGACCTGGGCGTGCTCGTCGGCGAGTTCAAGGCGATCATCGAGGACCACACCGGCGACCCGTTCCCGCAGGCGCCGCGGGACCAGCTGCGGCTGGCGATCCACGCCGTCTTCGACTCCTGGAACACCCCGCGCGCGGCCCTCTACCGGCGCCAGGAGCGGATCCCCGAGGACCTCGGCACGGCGGTCAACGTCCAGGCGATGGTCTTCGGCAACCGCGGCGAGGCGTCGGGCTCGGGCGTCTGCTTCACCCGTGACCCCGCGACGGGCGCGACGGGCGTGTACGGCGACTACCTGGCCAACGCGCAGGGCGAGGACGTGGTCGCGGGCATCCGCAACACGGTCCCGCTGGCCGACCTGGCCGGGATCGACCGCGCCTCCTACGACGAGCTGCGGCTCATCATGTCGGTGCTCGAGCACCACTACCGCGACATGTGCGACCTCGAGTTCACCATCGAGGACGGCCATCTGTGGATGCTGCAGACCCGGGTCGGGAAGCGGACTCCCCAGGCGGCGGTGCGGATCGCGGTCGACATGGTCGACGAGGAGCTGATCGACCTCGACGAGGCGCTGAGCCGGGTCACCGGGCACCAGCTGGCCAGCCTGATGTTCCCCCGCTTCGAGCCGGACCGCTCCCGGCGGCCGGTGACGACCGGCATGAACGCCTCGCCCGGCGCGGCGGTCGGCCGCGTGGTGCTCGACTCCGAGACCGCGGTGGAGTGGGCCGAGCGCGGCGAGGAGGTGATCCTGGTCCGCAAGGAGACCGCCCCCGACGACCTGCCGGGCATGGTCGCCGCCCGCGGCATCCTCACCGCCCGCGGCGGCAAGACCTCGCACGCCGCGGTGGTCGCCCGCGGCATGGGGCGCACCTGCGTGTGCGGCGCGGAGGCGATCACGATCGACCTCGACCAGCGCCGGTTCCGGATCCGCGGCGGCCCGGAGGTGGCCGAGGGCGACGTGGTCTCGATCGACGGCGGCACCGGCGAGGTGTTCCTCGGCGAGGTGCCGGTGGGCCACTCCGACGTGGTCCGCTACCTCGAGGGCGAGCACGTCGACGACCCGGTCGCGGCGGGCGTGGGCCGGCTGCTGAAGCACGCCGACGCGCTGCGCCGCCTCGGCGTCCGCGCCAACGCCGACACCCCCGAGGACGCCGCCCGCGCCCGGCGGTTCGGCGCCGGCGGGGTCGGGCTGTGCCGCACCGAGCACATGTTCCTGGGCGAGCGCCGGGAGCTGGTCGAGGACCTGGTGGTCGCCCGGGACGCCGACGAGCAGGCGGCGGCGCTGCGCAAGCTGCTCCCGCTCCAGCGGCAGGACTTCAGCGACATCCTGGCCGCGATGGACGGGCTGCCGGTGACGATCCGGCTGATCGACCCGCCGCTGCACGAGTTCCTCCCCGACCTCACGGACCTGGCGGTCCGGGTGGCGATCGAGGACGAGCGGCGCGTCGACGACCCGCACGGCCACGAGCTCCTGGTCGCGGTCCGCCGCCTGCACGAGCAGAACCCGATGCTCGGACTGCGGGGCGTCCGGCTCGGCATCGTCGTACCGGGTCTGTTCGCCATGCAGGCGCGCGCGGTCGCCGAGGCGGCCGCCGACCGGATCGACCTCGGCGACGACCCGCGGCCCGAGCTGATGGTGCCGCTGGTGGCCAGCGAGCGGGAGCTGCGGATGGTCCGCGACCAGCTCGAGGAGGTGGTCGCGGCGGTCGCGGTGGAGCGTGGCGTCGAGCTGAGCATCCCGGTCGGCACCATGATCGAGCTGCCGCGGGCGGCGGTCACCGCCGACCGCATCGCGGAGAACGCCGACTTCTTCTCCTTCGGCACCAACGACCTCACCCAGACCACGTGGGGCTTCTCGCGCGACGACGTGGAGGCGGAGTTCTTCCCGACGTACCGGGACCGCGGCATCCTGCCGATCTCGCCGTTCGAGTCGATCGACGTCCAGGGCGTCGGTGAGCTCGTCCGGCTCGCCACCCGGCTGGGCCGCGACACCAAGCCGAACCTCCACCTCGGGGTGTGTGGCGAGCACGGCGGCGACCCCGAGTCGATCCACTTCTTCGAGGAGATCGCGCTCGACTACGTGTCGTGCTCGCCGTTCCGGGTGCCGGTGGCGCGGTGGGAGGCGGCGCGGGCGGTGCTGGCGCGCCGCTGAGGTGCATCGTCACATCCGGATTGGCCCCTTTTCGGCCGATTTCGGGGCCATTCTGGATGTGACGACGCCCAGACCGGCCTCACCCCCGGGCGAGGAACTCCTCGATCGTCGCCACGATCCGCGGCCGCAGCTCGGCACCGGTGATCACCGCGTCGACCGACCCGACGGCCACCGCGCGGTGGATGTCGTGCACGCCGTCGAACTCCCCGGCGACCTGGTTGATCTTCTCCGCCCGTACGGCGGCGCGGGTCTCCGTGAGCTCACCGGCCAGCGCCCCGCGCTCGGCGCCGGTGGCCGCCGACAGGCGCTGCTCCAGCTCCTTCACCCGGGCGTCGGAGGCGGTGCGCTTGTCGACCTCGCCGGCGAAGACGACGGCCGCGGCGGGCGCGCCGCCGATCACCGAGGCGTAGGACCCCTCGACCGCCAGCACCGTCATCGACGGGTTGAGTGCCTTGGAGAAGACCACGAACGCGCCGCCGTGGTAGCGCGAGATCACGCAGAAGACGATCGGGCCGTCGAAGTTGACGATCGCGCGGCCGATCTCGGCGCCGTACTCCAGCTGCAGGTTGCGCATCGAGTCCGGCGAGCCGTCGAAGCCCGACAGGTTCGCCATCACGACCAGCGGCCGGTTGCCCGACGCGGCGTTGATCGCCCGCGCCGCCTTCTTCGACGACCGCGGGAACAGCGTGCCCGCGGTGTAGGTGTCCGGGCCGTCGGTGGGCGGGAAGCCGCGGCGGCGCACCGGCCGCGACTCGATGCCCAGCAGGCAGACGGGGAACCCGCCGACGTGGGCGTCGAGGACCACCGAGGTCTCGGCGTCGGCCATGCCGGCCCACCGCTCGAGCGTGGTGTGGTCCTGGTCGGCGACCGCCCGCATCACGGTGCGGATGTCGAAGGCCTTCTTGCGGTCCTTGTTGTGGGCCGGGTCGAAGATCTGGCCGACGGTGGTGAAGTCGCTGTCGGCCGACGCGTGCGGGTAGACCGAGATGTCCCGGTCGGCCGGGTCGGTCGTCGGCGCGCGGCGCGGCCCCTTCTCACCCGGTACGACGTAGGTGTGGTCGTAGTGCGCGACCAGCACGTCGAACGCCCCGGCCAGGTCGGGCGCCCAGTACTGCGCCTGCCCGTTCGGCCCCATCACGCGGTCGTAGCCGCCGATGCCGTAGTTGTCCTCGGCCGAGACGCCGCCGGAGAAGTCCAGCGACTGCTTGCCGGTGAGCACCATCGCGCTGTCCGGGGTCATCACCAGGATGCCCTTGGTGTGCATCAGCATCGTGGCCTCGGCGTTCCAGTACGGCTGGGCGCCGACGTTGATGCCGGCCACCACGACGTTGATCTCGCCGCCGTCCTGGGTGAAGGTGACGATCCGCTTGAGCGCGGCGGCCACCCAGTCCATGTTCTCGGTGCCGGAGTCCATCGAGATCCGGGCGCCGGCGGAGATCGCGAACCACTCGACCGGGACGCCCATCTCCTCGGCGAGGTCGAGGGCGGCGATGATCCGGCGGCACTCCGGCTCGGAGACCGCGCCGAGCGCCTTGGTCGGGTCGCCGCAGAGCAGCACCCGGGTCATGCCGTCGGGGTGCAGCTCGGTCTTGGTGGTGACCACCGCGCAGATGATCCCGGCCTTGTTGAGGCCGTAGCGGCGGTGGACCGGCACCAGGCGGCCGTCCTCGTCCAGGTCGTGCTCGACCATGGTGCCGCCGGGGCCGGCCAGGATGTCGGCCAGCTCGTAGGGGTAGACCAGCCCGCGGCGCCGCGAGCGCAGCACCTTGGCGTCGTAGTCGTCCAGCGGCCGCAGCGGCTCGGTGGTGGGCGAGGCGACCGAGGCGGTGATGCCCGCGCCGGGCTGGCGGTGGAACCGGATGCTCACCGGGACCGGGCCGTCGTCGGAGGCCAGCCGGCCCTCGGCCACCACCTCGTGGATCCCGGCGCCGTCGGTGAGCGGGGTGATCTTGCCCTGCAGCGCGGTGAGCTGGGAGATGTCGGCGTCGACCACCGGCCAGACGTGGACCCAGACGTGGTTCATGTCGAGCTTGCTGCCGGCCGCGCCGCGGGCGGTGCGGGCGCGGCGGATCGACTCCAGGCAGTTCTCGATCGCCCGCTCCGCGTGCGGTACGCCGACCACCTCGCCGTCCTCGTCGCGCACGACGCTCAGCTGGCGCACCTGCGCCAGGGCGACGAGCCGGCGGTCGCTGGGGTTCTCCTTGGCGACGCACTCGTACAGGAAGACGCTGGCGGGTGCGGGGAGCCGGGTGACGTCGAAGTTCCGCAGCCGGCGCAGGTTGAGCCGCTCGCCGACCATCGGGTGGACGCCGCGGACGAGGGTGTCCTCGGCGACGCCGGAACCGTCGGCAGCGTCGGGGGCGGGACGGAACTCGAAGTACCCGACCGGCCGGCCGCCGCCGGCGCAGGTGGCGACCAGCACGCGGCGGGTGTCCTGGACCCACGGCAGCGTGCCGAGGATCTCGGCCAGCGCGGCGCTGG
This sequence comes from Nocardioides sp. YIM 152588, assembly GCF_040191335.1. NCBI lineage: Bacteria > Bacillati > Actinomycetota > Actinomycetes > Propionibacteriales > Nocardioidaceae > Nocardioides > Nocardioides sp. YIM 152588. The sequence goes on from NZ_JBEGDJ010000002.1 coordinate 127,378, forward strand.
TCTCGTCGTCGGACTCCGGCTGCTCGGGCCAGCACAGGTAGAGGTCGACCACGCCGTCGTACCCGGGGGTGCGGGCGGCGAGGTGCTCGACGACCAGCGTGCTCAGCGCGCCGGTGGCGTCGCCCAGCTCCTCGACCGAGCCGAGCGTGCTGAGGATCCGCGTCTTGAGCCCCGCGATCGTGTACTCGGCGGTGACCGCCGGGCGCCCGTCGGTGGAGAAGGTGTGCACCGAGCGCAGGTCGTGCTCGCCGTAGTGGCGGCGGATCAGCACCTCGAGCATCGGCTCGTGCTCCGGTACGCCGCCCTCGAGTCGCTCCGCGAGGAACCCGACGAGCTGCTCGGGGATCGCGGCCAGGGCGGCGATCCGGGCGTCGTAGTCGGTCGCGTGCGGGTCGGCGGCGAGCGCGGCGACCTCGTCGCCGACGCCGGCCACGACGCTGGCGCGCTCCCGGTCCACCTCGGGCTGGTCGAACCAGCGGAACCGGATGCTGCGCGCGAGGTCGCCGACGACCGGCAGCCGCAGCTGGGTGGCGCGGACGAGGCGCTCCAGCAGGCCGCGGGCCCGGGTGGCGAGCTCCTCGGACGGCGCGGGGTCGGCCGCCCAGCGACCGAGGACGGCGGTGGCGACCTCGGTGTCGGGGCCGGTGTGCTGCTGGGCGAGGAAGATCCGGTGGACGGCCTGCTCCAGCTCCGGGGTGCGGTCCAGCCCGTCCACGTCGTAGTGGCCCAGCACGCGGCACAGGCGGTCGCGGAAGTGGTCGGGCAGCCCGTCGCGCTCGACGTCGAGGCTGCGCAGGTAGGTGTGGAAGTGCTCGCGCGAGCTGTGCACCCGCAGCTCGGTGTGCATCTCCTCGCCGGCGGGCCGGTTGCGGCTGAGCTCGGCCATGTCGGCGAAGATCTCGAGCAGCTCGATCTCGGCGCCGATCACGTCGGCCCCGGCGGTGGCGAGCTCCTCGCGCGCGGCCAGGTAGGCCGGCAGCGGCGAGCCGCCGTCGCGGGCGTCGACGTCGTACCCGAGCAGCAGCGCGGCGAGGTCGGTCAGGCCGCGGGCGACCCGCCCGGCCGCGTCGCCGTTCGGGGTGGGCTCGGGCAGCTCGATGCCGGGCCCGGCCTCGTCGGTCTCCTCGGGCGTCTCGTCGTCACCGTCGGCGACCGGGTCGAGGCGGACCAGCGCGGCGCCGGTCTCGACCTGGCTGCCGGCGATCACCAGCACCTCGCGGACCCGGGCGGCGAACGGCGCGACCAGCACCGTCTCCATCTTCATGGACTCCAGCACCAGCACCGGGGCGCCCGCCTCGACGACGTCGCCGACGGTGGTCGGGGTGGCCACGACGAGCGCGGGGGCGGGGGAGCGGAGCACGCCGCCCTCGTCGCGGGAGACGCGGTGGGTGACGCCGTCGACCTCGACCAGCATCACCGGGCCGTGGGAGGCGGTGACCAGCCGGAACCGGCGGCCGCAGACCAGCAGCTGACTGCGGTCGGCGTCGATCCGGACGAGCTCGGCCTCGACGGTCTGCTGCTCGCCGCCCGCGCCGAGGGTGACGCGGTAGCGGTGCGGCCCGACCTGCAGCACGACGAGCTTGTAGGCGACGCCGCGCAGCTTGAGGTCGATGGTCCCGCCCACCTGGTGCTGGACCTGCGGTCGGCCGCCGTGGGCGGTCTCCAGGAGGCGCGCCACCTCGATCGCCTGCTGCTCCTCGTGCGCCTCGATGGCGGCGACGACGAGCGCGATGCCGGAGTGCTCGTGGGCAACCAGGCGGCCCTCGGCGCGGACCCGGTCGATCCAACCCGTGTCCGCCCACACTGGGGGCTCCGCCCCCAGGCCCCCGGAGGTGCCGCCCCGGCCAGGTCCGACCACCTCGGGCTGGTCGAGCAGGTCGAGGATGAAGGACTTGTTGCAGACGCCGCCCTCGATCACGACGGTGGTCTCGGCCATCGCGCGGCGCAGCCGGGCCAGCGCCTCGTCGCGGGTGCGGCCCGAGGCGATGATCTTGGCGATCATCGAGTCGAAGTCGGCGGGGATGGTGTCGCCCTCGGCGACGCCGGTGTCGACGCGGATGCCGGGACCGGCGGGCAGCTGGAGCCGGGCGATCCGGCCGGGGGAGGGCGCGAAGTCGCGGTCGGGGTCCTCGGCGTTGAGCCGCGCCTCGACGGCGTGGCCGGCCTCGCCGGGCCGCTCGCCCTCGAGGCGGCCGCCGGAGGCGACGTGGATCTGCAGCTTGACCAGGTCCAGCGCGGTGGTGACCTCGGTGATCGGGTGCTCGACCTGGAGGCGGGTGTTGACCTCGAGGAAGGCGAAGGTGCGCTCGCCGGGGTGGTAGAGGAACTCGACGGTGCCCGCGCCGGCGTACCCGACCGCGAGCGCGAGCCGCTCGGCCGAGGCCTTGAGGTCCTCGGCCTGCTGGGCCTCCAGCAGCGGGGAGGCGGACTCCTCGATCACCTTCTGGTTGCGCCGCTGGACGGAGCAGTCGCGGACGCCGACCGCCCACGCCGTGCCCTGGCCGTCGGCGATCACCTGCACCTCGACGTGGCGGGCGCCGGTGACCAGCCGCTCCAGGAAGACGACGCCGCTGCCAAAGGCGCGCTCGGCCTCGTCGCGGGTGCGCTGGTAAGCGTCGGCGAGGTCCGCGGCCGTGTCGACGCGGCGGATGCCGCGGCCGCCGCCGCCGGCGGTCGCCTTGAGCATCAGCGGGTAGCCGATCGACTCCGCGGCGGCGAGCGCCTCGTCGAGGGTGTCCACGCCGCCGCGGCTCCACGGCGCCACGGGTACGCCGACCTCCTCGGCGATCAGCTTGGAGCCGATCTTGTCGCCGAGCTTGCGCATGGCCTCGGCGCTGGGGCCGATGAAGGTGATCCCGAGCCGGGCGCACAGGTCGGCGAACGCCGGGTCCTCGGCGACGAAGCCCCAGCCGACCCAGACCGCCTCGGCCCGGGACTCGACCAGGGCCCGCTCCAGGGCGGCGAGGTCGATGTAGGGCCGGTCGGCGGCACGGCCGAGCAGGTACGCCTCGTCGGCCTCCCGGACGAACATCGCCGTCCGCTCGACGTCGGTGTGCAGCGCGATGGTGACCAGGTCCGCGCCCTCGGCGTTCAGGTCGCGCACCGCGTGGATCAGGCGCATCGCGGCCTCACCGCGGTTGACGATCGCGATCCGCCGGAACGCCTCCGGGTCGCGCGTGGGGTCGGAAACGGAGTGCTCAGCCGCCGGAGAAGTCACCCTTGTAGGTTTCCGCACCGGGTACCCCCGTAGCGCGGCCGTAGGCCCCAACGTTGGCCCCGCACTCTTGGAGGGTCTGCACAAAGCGCTCCGTGCCTGCGGTGGATGCCGTGCTCCGTCGTCACATCCCGATTGGCCCCATTCCGCGCCGAAAAGGGGCCAATCTGGATGTGACGACGGCGAACTCAGCCGGCCCGCGCCGCCGCCGACAGCGCCCGGGCCAGCTCGGGCGCGTCGGCGGGGTGGACCAGCCCCGAGGTGACCCGGACGTACGACGCCCCGTCCGCCCCGTCGGCCGCCAGGAACGGAGCGCCGGCGGCGACGCGGATCCCGGCGGCGGCCAGCTCGACCAGCGCGGCCCGCTCCTCGGCGACCGGCAGCCACAGGTTGATCCCGTCGGGGGTGGGCACCTCGACGCCGTGCTCGGCCAGGGCGTCGACGAGCACCCGCTGGCGGGCGAAGTACTGGCGCCGCGCCTCGGTCACCTGCTCCAGCGACGACGCCGCGGTGAGCAGGTCGAGCAGGATGGTCTGCAGCATCCGGGAGGTCCAGCCGGGGCCGAGCATCCGCCGGGCGACGATCCGGTCGACCATCGCGGTCGGCCCGCTGAGCGCGGCGATCCGCAGGTCCGGGCCGTGGGACTTGGAGAACGAGCGCAGGTGGACGACCCGCTCGGGCAGCCACGTGCCGAGGCTGACGTCGGCGCCGGCGCTGATCCCGGCGGAGTGGTCGTCCTCGACCACCCACGGCACGTCCTTGCCCCGGCGCAGCACGTCGACCAGCTGCCGGGCGCGCGCGGTCGTGGTGGAGACCCCGGTGGGGTTCTGCGCGCGGGGCTGGAGCACGACCGCGACCGGCTGCTGCTCGAGCGCCCGGCGCAGGTCGTCGGGCCGCACCCCGTGCTCGTCCAGCCCCACCGGCACGACCACGCCGCCGAGCTCCTCGACGAGGTCGAACAGCGGCGGGAACCCGGGCGACTCGAGCACCACGCGGTCGCCGTACCCCACCACCTGCTCCAGCGTGCGGGCCATGCCGTCGGTGGCGCCGTCGACCACGGTCAGCGACGGTGCCGGGTAGGGCCAGGTGGCCAGCAGCGCGTCGCGCAGCCCGGGCAGCACCGGCTCGTCCTGGTACGCCGCCGTCCCGGCCCGCTGGCCGACGCGGTGCAGGGCGGGCCCGAGGTCGGGCAGGAGCGCGGGGTCGGGGGTGCCGCGGGAGAGGTCGAGGCGCAGCCGGTCCGGCTCGGCGCCGACCAGCCCGCGGTGCCGCGGGGAGAGCCAGCCGACCTCCTCGGCCCGGACGAACGAGCCGGCGCGGCCGCGCGACACCACCAGTCCGGTACGCCGCAGCGCCTGCCACGCGGACGAGACCGTCGCCGGGGAGACGCCGAGCGCGGCCGCGACGTCCCGCACCGTCGGCAGCCGCTCGCCGGGGCGCAGCTCGCCCGAGCGGATCGCCCGGCCGTACGCGCCGGCGATGCCGCGGGGGGTCCGGTCGGCGAGGTCGAGGACCGGAGCCAGGCCCGGGTCGTGAGCGGTCATCAGCCCTGCCTAGAGGTGGGGAAGTCCGCCTCGCAACGGCCTTCACAAAAGCCACGAGAGGGGTACATTGAAGAAATCCACGCGAAATGTTCAAGTCCAAGGATAACGGAACTCTCAGCAGCCTGAACGACCCGACGAACGATTCGACGGAGGTACCGATGACCATCGTGCGCGCCGCGATCAGCCAGACCACGTGGACCGGTGACAAGGACTCGATGCTGGACCGGCACGAGAAGTTCGCCCGGGACGCGGCCGCCGCCGGCGCCCAGGTGATGTGCTTCCAGGAGCTCTTCTACGGCCCCTACTTCGGGATCACGCAGGACCCCAAGTACTACCGCTACGCGGAGCCGGCCGACGGCCCGATCGTGCAGCGCTTCGCGGCCCTCGCCAAGGAGCTGCACATGGTGATGGTCCTCCCGATCTACGAGGAGGAGCAGACCGGCGTCTACTACAACACCGCGGTGGTGGTCGACGCCGACGGGACGATCCTCGGCAAGTACCGGAAGAACCACATCCCGCACGTCGACAAGTTCTGGGAGAAGTTCTACTTCCGGCCCGGCAACCTCGGCTACCCGGTCTTCGACACCGCGGTCGGGCCGATCGGCGTCTACATCTGCTACGACCGCCACTTCCCCGAGGGGTGGCGCGAGTTCGGGCTCAACGGCGCCCACATGGTCTTCAACCCCAACGCCACCAAGCCCGGCCTCTCCAACCGGCTCTGGGAGGTCGAGGGGCCGTGCGCCGCGGTCGCCAACGGCTACTTCGTGCTCCAGCCCAACCGGGTCGGGCTGGAGGACAACGAGTACGGCGAGGAGGCCGTGGACTTCTACGGCACCAGCCAGGTGATCGACCCGCGCGGCAACTTCGTCGGCGACCTCGGCAGCTCCGACTCCGAGGAGCTGCTGATCCGCGACCTGGACATGGACCTGGTCCAGAAGATGCGCGACGACTGGCAGTTCTACCGGGACCGCCGGCCGGACTCCTACGCCGCGATCACCCAGCCGTGACCCGGCCCTGAGTCCACCAGCCGAGCCACCTCGACAAGGGGAGTGACATGAGCACCCTGCTGATCACCGGCGGCACCGTGGTGTCGTCCACCGGCCGCACCGAGGCCGACGTCCTGGTCGACGGCGAGACGATCGTCGCCGTCCTCGCCCCCGGCTCCACCCTGCTGGGCAGCGACCTCGCCGCGAGCGTCGACCGGGTGGTCGACGCGACCGGGAAGTACGTCATCCCGGGCGGCATCGACGCCCACACCCACATGGAGCTGCCGTTCGGCGGCACCCACGCCATCGACACGTTCGAGAGTGGCACCACCGCCGCCGCCTGGGGCGGCACCACCTCGATCATCGACTTCGCCGTGCAGCGCTACGGCGAGCGGGTCGAGGACGGCCTCTCCGCCTGGCACGACAAGGCCCGCGGCAACTGCGCGATCGACTACGGCTTCCACCAGATCATCGGCGGCGTCGACGAGCAGTCGCTCAAGGCGATGACCACCCTCGTCGACGAGGGGATCACCTCCTACAAGCTGTTCATGGCCTACCCGGGCGTCTTCTACTCCGACGACGCCCAGATCCTCAAGGCCATGCAGGTGGCCGCCGAATCCGGCCTGATGACGATGATGCACGCCGAGAACGGCCCCGCCATCGACGTCCTCGCCGAGCAGCTCTACAACGCCGGCAAGACCACGCCGTACTTCCACGGCGTCGCCCGCGCCTGGCAGATGGAGGAGGAGGCCACCCACCGCGCGATCATGCTGGCCGACCTCACCAACGCGCCGCTGTACGTCGTCCACGTCAGCGCCCAGCAGGCGGTGGCCCAGCTCGCCGCGGCCCGCGACCGCGGCCAGAACGTCTTCGGCGAGACCTGCCCGCAGTACCTCTACCTCTCCCTGGAGGAGCAGCTCGGCGCCGTCAGCGAGCAGTGGGGCGAGTTCGAGGGCGCCAAGTGGGTCTGCTCGACCCCGCTGCGCTCCCGCGCGGAGGGCCACCAGGACGCGATGTGGCAGGGGCTGCGCACCAACGACCTGCAGATGGTCTCCACGGACCACTGCCCGTTCTGCATGAAGGACCAGAAGGAACTCGGCAAGGGCGACTTCCGGGCGATCCCCAACGGCATCGGCTCGATCGAGCACCGGATGGACCTGCTCTACCAGGGCGTCGTGACCGGCCAGCTGACCCTGGAGCGCTGGGTGGAGATCACCTCCACCACCCCGGCCCGGATGTTCGGGCTGTACGGCAAGAAGGGCGTCATCGCGCCGGGCGCCGACGCCGACATCGTCGTCTACGACCCGAACGGCCACACCTCCATCGGCATCGGCGAGGGGAAGACTCACCACATGGCCATGGACCACTCGGCCTGGGAGGGCTACGAGATCGACGGCCACGTGGACGTGGTGATCAGCCGCGGCTCCGTGCTCGTCTCCGACGGCGAGTTCCACGGCCGGGCCGGCCACGGCCAGTACCTCAAGCGCGGCCTGACGCAGTACCTGCACTGACATCCCCGCTGGTTGAGGTGCGAGGCCGCCCGCGGCCGAGCCTCGAAACCAAGGGGAACCGACCACGAGGTGGTTTCGAGGCTCGCTTCGCTCGCACCTCAACCACCGGCAGAAGGAGAGGCAGACAGATGGACTTCGGCGTCGTCCTGCAGACGAACCCGCCGGCCTGGCGCACCGTGGGCCTGGCCAAGCAGGCGGAGGAGCACGGCTTCGACTACGTGTGGACGTTCGACAGCCACCTGCTCTGGCAGGAGCCGTACGTCATCTACAGCCAGATCCTGGCCGAGACCCGGCGGGTGATCGTCGGGCCGATGGTGACCAACCCCGCCACCCGCGACTGGACGGTGACCGCCTCGGTCTTCGCCACGCTCAACGAGATGTACGGCAACCGCACGGTGGTCGGCATGGGCCGCGGCGACTCCGCTGTCCGGGTGCTCAACGGCCGGCCGACCACGCTCAAGGAGGTCCGCGAGGCCACCCACGTGATCCGCGAGCTGGGCAGCTGCCGCCCGGCCGAGGTCAACGGCGCCACCCTGCAGTTCCCCTGGGCGCGCACCTCCGAGCTCGAGGTCTGGATCGCTGCGTACGGCCCGATGGCCCTCAAGGCGGCCGGCGAGGCCGGCGACGGCTACATCCTGCAGCTGGCCGACGTGGACGTCGCGAAGTGGATGATCGACCAGGTCAAGGCGGCCGCGGAGGCGGCCGGCCGCGACCCCGACTCGCTCACCTTCTGCGTCGCCGCGCCGGCGTACGTCGGCGAGGACACCCCCGAGTCGTGGGAGCACATGCGCTCCCAGACCCGGTGGTTCGGCGGCATGGTCGGCAACCACATCGCCGACATCGTCGCCAAGTACGGCGAGGAGGCGGACTTCCCCGAGGTGCTGATCGACTACATCCGGGGCCGCACCGACTACGACTACAACACCCACGGCAAGGCCGAGAACGACCACGTCGACTTCGTGCCCGACGAGATCGTGGACCGGTTCTGCCTGCTCGGCACCCCCGAGCAGCACGTCGCCAAGCTCGAGGAGCTCAAGGCGATCGGCGTGGACCAGTTCGCGATCTACCTCCAGCACGACAACAAGGAGGAGACGCTCCGGGTGTACGGCGAGTCGATCATGCCCCACCTGCGCGACCACGTGACCGCGAAGGCCTGACCCGCGACCGATGACCTCGACCGCCCTGACCACGAGCGCGCCCGGAGCACCCCCGGGCGCGCCCTCCGGCGCCGACGCGACCCCGCACCGGCGGCACCGCGGGCTCGGCGCCCTCGGCCGGCTGCGCGTCGTCGCGCTCGGGCTGCTCGGCCTGCTCACCGTGGCCGCGCTGTGGGAGGCCTACAAGGCGCTCGCCCCCGAGGACGGCGTGCTGATCGGAGAGACGCGGGTGCTGCCGCGCACCACCGACCTCGCCATGCCCCACGTCTGGGACATGGTGCGCCGCCTCTTCGAGCCGACCACCAGCATCGCCGAGGAGGCGCTCTGGCAGACCGTGGCCGCCGCGGCACTGGTCTCGCTCGGCATCGCCGCGGTCGGCTGGGTGGTCGGCACCACCGTCGGGCTGCTGCTGGCCGTGGCGATGGCGCGGGTCCGGGTCGTGGAGTGGGGCCTGCTGCCCTGGATCGTGCTCAGCCAGACCGTCCCGCTGATCGCCTTCGCCCCGATCGTGCGCTCCTGGGGGTCGCGGATCGAGATCGGCTCCTGGGAGTGGCCGCCGTGGCTCTCGGTCGCGGTGATCGCCAGCTACCTGGCGTTCTTCCCCGTCGCCGTCGGCGCGCTGCGCGGGCTGCAGTCGCACTCGGCGATCCACGCCGACCTGATGCGCGCCTACGCGGCCGGCTGGTGGGCCACCCTGCTCCGGGTCCGGATCCCCTCCGCGGTGCCCTACCTGCTGCCGGCCCTGCGGCTCGGCGCGGCCAGCGCCGTCGTCGGCACGGTCGTCGCCGAGGTCTCCACCGGCTACCTCGACGGCATCGGCCGGCTGCTCGTCTCCTACGCCGGGCAGGCCTCCGGCGACCCCGCCAAGGCGTGGGCCCCGATCTTCGGCGCGATCGCGCTGGGGCTCGTGGCCGGCGCCGTCGTCACCCTCATCGGCGTCCTGCTGCGCCCCTACCGACGTGGAGAGGCCCCGTGACCCAGCCTTCCGACAACGCCGCCGCCACCCCCGTCGGCGCCGCCGCCACCCCCGTCGGCGCCCCCGCCGCCACCGGCACGGCGGTGCCGGCCGTCCGGGTCAGCGGCGTGACCAAGACCTTCGGCACCCGCGCCGGGGTCGTGCACGCGCTCAGCGACGTCGACCTCACCCTGGCCCCCGGGGAGTTCGCGGCGCTGATCGGGCCGTCCGGCTGCGGCAAGTCGACCCTGATGCGGGTCATCGCCGACCTCGAGTCGGCCACCTCCGGCACCGTCGAGGTGTTCGGCAAGGCCGCCGCCACCGCGCGCGCCGACCAGGACTACGGGATCGCGTTCCAGCAGGCCGGGCTGCTGCCGTGGCGCACCGTCGCCGCCAACGTCGCCCTGCCGCTGGAGCTGCACGGCCTCGGCCGCGGCGAGCGCAAGGCGCGGGTCGCCGAGCTGCTGGAGATGGTCGGGCTCTCCGACTTCGCCGGCCACCACCCCGACCAGCTCTCCGGCGGCATGCAGCAGCGCGTCGCGATCGCCCGGTCCCTGGCCGAGCAGCCGCGGCTGCTGCTGATGGACGAGCCGTTCGGCGCCCTCGACGAGATGACGCGGGAGCGGATGCAGGCCGAGCTGGCCCGGATCTGCGCCGAGACCGGCGCCGCCGTCGTCTTCGTGACCCACTCGATCCCCGAGGCCGTCTTCCTCGCCGACCGGGTCGTGGTGATGTCGCCGCGGCCGGGCCGGATCACCGGCGAGGTGGTCACCGGCATCGGGCGCGACGTCCCCCGCGACGACGCGCTGCGCGAGGACCGCGACTTCTTCGCCAAGGTCACCGAGGTGCGCGAGGCGCTGCACGGCACCCCCGTGACCGGGTCGGGCCGGGAGGCGCGGTGAGCAGCGCCAGCGCGACCGGCGCACCGCCGGGGTGGACGCGGATCGGCCGCGTCGCCGCCCCGGTCGTGGTGGGCCTGGTCGGGCTCGCCGTGTGGCAGTTCCTGGTCTCGGTGGTCGAGGTGTCGCCGTACCTGCTGCCCGGCCCGGCGGAGATCGCCGAGGAGTGGCGGGCCAACGCCGACGCGATCCGCGAGGCCTTCTGGATCACCGGCACCAACGCCTTCATCGGGCTGGTCGGCGGCACGCTGGTCGGGGTCGGGCTGGCCGCGATCGCCAGCAGCGCCCGCTGGGCCGAGGGGATGCTCGCCCCGGTCGTCGCCGGCCTGGCCGTGGTGCCGATCGTGGCGCTGGCCCCGGTGCTGAACTCGATGTACGGCGCCGACAGCGAGTACGGGCGCCGGGTGATCGCCGGGATCGCCGCGTTCGTCCCCGTCTACGTCAACAGCGTCCGCGGCCTGCACCAGACGACCGCGCTGCACCGGGACCTGATGCGCGCCTACGCCGCCTCGCCCGGCCAGCGGTTCCGCACGCTGACGCTGCCCTCGGCGGCGCCGTACGTGCTCACCGGCATCCGCGTCGCCAGCTCGCTGGCCGTCATCTCCGCGCTGGTCGCCGAGTACTTCGGCGGCCCGCGCGGCGGCCTCGGCAGCTTCATCTCCACCAGCGCCGCGACCAGCGCCTACGCACGCGCGTGGGCCTACGTCGCGGCCGCCATCGTTCTCGGGTTGGTCGCGTACGTCGTGACCGCGCTGCTCGAAAGGCTCGTGCAGCGCCTCCTGCCGACCGGGGCCCTCACGTGAGCCCCGGCCGCACCGTCCGCCTGGCGCAGCGTGGCGCGGCGTACGTCCTCATCACCACCCGTTGGAAGGAAACAGCATGCTGACATCTGTGCGCCGCGGACTCGCGGTGACGGCGGCCCTCCTGGCCTCCACCAGCGTCCTCGCCGCGTGCGGCAGCGACGACGACGAGGGCAGCGGGGGCGGCTCCGCCTCCGGTGACCTGACCGAGGTCAAGCTGCAGCTGCAGTGGCTGCCGCAGGCCCAGTTCGCCGGCTACTACGCCGCCGTCGACCAGGGCTTCTTCGAGGAGGAGGGCCTCGAGGTCGAGATCATCCCGTCGGGTGGCGACATCGTCCCGCAGGACGCGCTGGCCAACGGCGACGTCGACTTCGCGATCGCGTGGGTGCCGAAGGTGCTCGGCTCGATCGAGCAGGGTGCGAACCTGACCAACATCGCCCAGATCTTCCAGCGCTCCGGCACGCTCCAGGTCGCCTGGGCCGACTCGGGCATCGAGGAGGTCGCGGACTTCGAGGGCAAGAAGATCGGCTCCTGGGGCTTCGGCAACGAGTGGGAGATCTTCGCCGCCATGGCCGCGGAGGGCCTCGACTCGACCTCGGTCGAGATCGTCACCCAGGACTTCAACATGAACGCGTTCCTCCAGGGCGACATCGACGCGGCGCAGGCGATGACCTACAACGAGTACGCCCAGCTGCTCGAGTCGGTCGACCCCGACACCGGTGAGCTCTACACGCCGGACGACTTCAACGTGATCTCGTACGCCGACACCGAGGGCGGCATGCTCCAGGACGCGATCTGGGCCGACGCCGAGCGCCTGGAGTCCGACGTGGACTACGCCGACACGGCCGTCGCGTTCCTCAAGGCGGTCATCAAGGGCTGGGCCTACGCCCGCGACAACGTCGAGTCGGCCGCGGAGATCACCGTCGCCGCCGGCTCCAGCTGGGGCCCGAGCCACGAGCTGTGGATGGCCAACGAGACCAACAAGCTGATCTGGCCCTCGCCGGACGGCATCGGCGTGATCGACGCGGCCGCCTGGGACCAGACGGTCGCCGGCGCCCTGGCGGCGGTCAACGAGCAGGGCCAGCACCTCATCACCGAGGAGCCCCCGGCCACCGCCTACGACAACGCCTACATCGAGGACGCCATCTCCGAGCTTGGCGGCGACGTCGACACGACCGGCTCGGACTTCGAGCCGATCGAGGTGACCCTCACCGAGGGCGGCAGCTGACCCACTCCGGTGGTTGAGGTGCGAGCGAAGCGAGCCTCGAAACCACCCCTCGTCGACAGGGGTGGTTTCGAGGCTCGGCGCCGGGGCGCCTCGCACCTCAACCACCGGTAGCACCGCCGGCCGTTGAACACGACCTCCCCGAGGACGAGACTCGACACATCCCCCGCGAAAGGAACGGAACCGTGACCACCGATATCGAGACCCAGGTCGACCTCGACGCCGAGGCCAAGCGCCTGGACAGGGCGCACGTGTTCCACTCCTGGTCGGCCCAGGGTGCGCTCGACCCCCTCGTCCTCGCCGGCGGCTCCGGCAGCACGGTCTGGGACCACGCGGGCAACCGCTACCTGGACTTCTCCAGCCAGATGGTCAACGTCAACATCGGCCACCAGCACCCGGCCGTGGTGGCCGCGATCAAGGAGCAGGCCGAGAAGCTCGCAACGATCGGCCCCGCGATCGCCAACCTGGCCCGCGGCGAGGCCGCGGAGCGGATCACCGACCGCGCGCCCACGGGCATGAACAAGGTCTTCTTCACCAACGGCGGCGCGGACGCGGTCGAGAACGCGATCCGGATGGCCCGGCTGCACACCGGCCGGGACAAGATCATCTCCCGCTACCGCTCCTACCACGGCAACACCACCGCGGCGGTGACCGCGACCGGCGACTGGCGCCGGATCCCCAACGAGTACGCCCGCGGCCACGTCCACGTCTTCGGGCCCTACCTCTACCGCAGCGAGTTCTGGGCGACCACGCCCGAGGAGGAGTGCGAGCGCGCGCTGCACCACCTGCGCCGCGTGATCGAGTGCGAGGGCCCCTCCACCGTCGCGGCGATCCTGCTGGAGAGCGTGCCCGGCACCGCCGGGATCATGGTGCCCCCGCCCGGCTACCTGCCCGGCGTCCGGGCGCTGGCCGACGAGTTCGGCATCAAGCTGATCCTGGACGAGGTGATGGCCGGCTTCGGCCGCACCGGCGAGTGGTTCGCCTTCGACGCCTTCGGCGTGACCCCCGACCTGATCACCTTCGCCAAGGGCGTGAACTCCGGCTACGTGCCGATCGGCGGCGTGGTGATCAGCGACGAGATCGCCGCCACGTTCGACGAGCGGGTCTTCCCCGGCGGCCTCACCTACTCCGGCCACCCGCTCGGCGCCGCCTCCATCGTGGCCACCCTGGACGCGATGGAGTCCGAGGGGATCGTCGAGAACGCCAAGCTGATCGGGGCCGACGTGCTCGGCCCCGGCCTGCGCGACCTGGCCGAGCGGCACCCGGTGGTCGGCGAGGCCCGCGGCTCCGGCGTCTTCTGGGCGCTCGAGCTCGTCGCCGACCCCGCCACCCGGGCCCCGCTGCCGCCCGCGACCATGGCGCGCGCGAAGGCCGCGCTCGTCGGCGCCGGGCTGCTCCCGTTCATCGCAGACAACCGCATCCACGTCGTACCGCCCTGCGTGGTGACCGCCGCCGAGGTGGACACCGCGCTGGGCATCTACGACACCGTCCTGAGCCAGCTCGACGAGGAGCTCTGAAACCGTGTCCGACACCGCCACCACCGACCTGCCCGTCCTCGACCACTGGATCGGGGGCGCCCTCACCGCCGGTACGTCGTCCCGGACCGCCCCGGTCCACGACCCCGCGCTCGGGGAGGTGACCAAGCACGTCCGGCTGGGCAACGCCACCGACCTCGACGCCGCCGTGGCCGCCGCCACCGAGGCGTTCGCGACCTGGGGCCGCACCTCGATCGCCCGCCGCCAGCAGGTGATGTTCGGCTTCCGGGAGATCCTCAACAACCGTCGCGACGAGCTGGCCGCGATCCTCACCTCCGAGCACGGCAAGGTGCTCTCCGACGCCGCCGGCGAGATCGCCCGCGGCCTGGAGGTCGTCGAGTTCGCCTGCGGCAGCCCGCACCTGTCCAAGGGTGCGCACTCCCTCGAGGTGGCCACCGACGTCGACGTCTACTCCCTCAAGGAGCCGCTCGGCGTGGTCGGCGTGATCACCCCGTTCAACTTCCCGGCGATGGTGCCGCTGTGGTTCGTGCCGATCGCGATCGCGACCGGCAACACCGTGGTGCTCAAGCCGAGCGAGAAGGACCCGAGCTCCTCGAACTGGATCGCCGAGGCGTTCGCGGAAGCGGGTCTCCCGCCCGGGGTGCTGAACGTGGTGCACGGCGACAAGGAGGCGGTGGACGCGCTGCTGACGCACCCCGACGTCTCCTCGATCTCGTTCGTCGGCTCCACCCCGATCGCGCGGTACGTCTACGAGACCGGTACCGCCCACGGCAAGCGGGTCCAGGCGCTCGGCGGCGCGAAGAACCACATGCTGGTGCTGCCCGACGCCGACCTCGACCTGGTCGCCGACGCCGCGGTCAACGCCGGCTTCGGCTCCGCCGGCGAGCGCTGCATGGCGGTCTCGGTGGTCGTCGCGGTCGACCCGATCGGCGACGACCTGATCGACCGGATCACCGACCGGATGGGCAAGCTGGTCACCGGCGACGGCCGCCGCGCCTGCGACATGGGCCCGCTGATCACGCGCGAGCACCGGGACAAGGTGGCCGGCTACCTCGACGTGGCCGAGGCCGACGGCGCCTCGGTGGTCGTCGACGGCCGGGCCGTGGAGGCCGACGGCGCCGCCGACGGGTTCTGGCTCGGGCCCACGCTGGTCGACCACGTGCCGACCACGTCGAAGGTCTACACCGACGAGATCTTCGGTCCGGTGCTGTCGGTGGTGCGGGTGGCGACGTACGAGGAGGGGGTGGACCTGGTCAACGGCGGTCCCTACGGCAACGGCACCGCGATCTTCACCCACGACGGCGGCGCCGCCCGACGGTTCGTCCGCGACGCCCAGGTGGGCATGGTCGGCGTCAACGTGCCGATCCCGGTCCCGGTCGCCTACCACTCGTTCGGCGGCTGGAAGCAGTCGCTGTTCGGCGACGCGAAGGCCTACGGGCCGCAGGGCGTCGACTTCTTCACCCGCGAGAAGGCGGTCACCTCACGCTGGATGGACCCGTCGCACGGCGGGATCAACCTGGGCTTCCCCCGCAACGATTGAGCGGTACGACGAAGCGGCCGCACCCGGGTTCGGGTGCGGCCGCTGTCGCGTGGGGCTCGTGCCTGGCCGGTGGTTGAGGTGCGAGCGAAGCGAGCCAGGCCGGTGGTTGAGGTGCGAGCGAAGCGAGCCTGGCCGGTGGTTGAGGTGCGAGCGAAGCGAGCCTGGCCGGTGGTTGAGGTGCGAGCGAAGCGAGCCTCGAAACCACCACAACCGGGGTGCCTTGGTTTCGAGGCTCGGCCGCGGGCGGCCTCGCACCTCAACCAACGGCGACCGGTCAGCGACCGAAGAGCTTGCCCATCAGGGTGTCGGCGAGCGGCTGCGCGTCGCACTGGCAGCGCTGGTCCTGGGGCAGGTGGCCCAGGACCTGCTCGACGTGCTGGCCGCAGCCGGTGTAGGACGCCTTGCCGCAGTTGTTGCAGGTGGCCGGAGAGCACATGGTGGTTCCTCTTTCAGCAGTTCTGGTGGTGGGGTCGGTCGGTGATCGGGTCGGGGGTCAGGCCAGTGCCATCGCGTCCCAGGCGCTGTAGCCGCCCAGGATGTCGGAGACGTCGTCGAATCCCTCGGAGCGCAGCAGGCTGGCGCCCACCGAGGACCGCCACCCACCCGCGCAGTACAGCACGGTCGGGGCGTGCGGATCGAGCTCGCCGGCCCGGTTGCGCAGCTCGGCGAGGGGGATCGTGAGGGCGCCGGCGATCATCCCGGCCTCGATCTCGCCCGGCCCGCGGATGTCGACGACCTGGACCGGTCCCTCGTTCTGCGCCCGCACCAGCTGGTCGGGGGTGAGCCGGCTCGCGCGCCGGACCTGGGACTCGTGGGAGAGCAGGTAGCCCTCGACGTCGTCCAGGTAGCCGATGGCGCCGTCGAAGCCGATCCGGACCAGGCGGGTCGCGGCCTCGCCCTCCTCGCCGTCCGCCGCCATCAGGACGATCTTCGCGTCCGGGTCGGTGACCATGCCGACGGTCTCGGCCATCCGGCCGTCGACGGGCACGTTGATCGCGCCGGCCAGGTGGCCGGCCGCGAAGGCGGTGTTCTCGCGGGCGTCGATGACGACGGCGCCGGCCGCGACCGCCGCGTCGAACGCCGCGGCGTCCAGCGCGGGCAGCTCGGCGTCCGGGGCGTGCAGGTCGCGCTGCTGGCGGTTGAGGGTGGCGTTGTAGACGAAGTACTCCGGCGCCGGCGGCTGGCCGGCCGTGACGACGGCGAGGAACTGCTCCTCGGTCATCGGCTGGCAGGCGTAGTTGAAGCGCCGCTGCTCGCCGATGGTCGACTGCGTCTCGGTGGAGAGGTTCTTGCCGCACGCCGAGCCGGCGCCGTGGGCCGGGAAGACCCGGACCTCGTCGGCCAGGCCCATCAGCTTGTGCTGGACCGAGTCGTAGAGCATCTGGCCGAGCTGGGTGGCGGTGACGCCGAAGGAGGCCAGCAGGTCGGGGCGCCCGACGTCACCGATGAAGAGCGCGTCGCCGGTGAGCACGCCGTAGGGGACCGCGTCGGTGCCGTGCTCGTAGACGAGCACGCTGATCGACTCCGGGGTGTGCCCGGGGGTCGCCATGATCTCGAGGGTGACGCCGTCCGCGCCGCCGAGCGGGATCCGCTCGCCCTCGGCCAGGGAGCGGGAGTCGAACTCGGTCTCGGCGACCTCGCCGTAGCCGATCCACGCGCCGGTCGCGGCCGCCAGCTCGAGGTGGCCGGAGACGAAGTCGGCGTGGAAGTGGGTGTTGATCGCGCCCACGATCGTCAGGCCGCGCTCCTCGGCGTCGGCGAGGTACTCGCCGATGTCGCGGCGGGGGTCCACCACGACGGCGTTGCCGGAGGCCTCGTCCGCGATGAGGTACGAGGCCTGGGACAGGCAGTCGAGGTAGTACTGGGTGAAGATCATGGTCGCGGGCTCCTTTGCGCGGGGCTTCGGCGGAGGTGGATGGGTGCTGCTGCACCCGACGACAGGCACAACCTTAACCCCCCGGGGGGATATTCCCCAGTCCTTCGGACCCCTTCTTTCGAGGCGATCCACGGGGCCGAACGCTCAGACGGGCTCGCGCGGCAGCGCGCTGTACGCCGACGCGACGGCCTCCAGCAGCGGCCGGTCGACCCGCAGGTCCACGTCGTCGACGCGGGCGAGCGCGCGGGCGGGGGCGTTGACGTTGACCGCGAGCACCAGCTCCGCGGCGGCCAGGTCGGCCAGCGTGACCGTGCGGCGCTCGACCGCGTGGCCCAGCCCGGCGGCGACCTCGGCGAGGTGGGCGACCGTGATGCTGTCGAGGACGTCGGCGTCGGGCGTGCCGACCGTGCCGCCCCGCCAGGCCAGCACGCTCCAGGTGGTGCCCTCCAGGACCCGGTCGCCGTCGACGAGCAGCGCGTCGTCGTACCCGGCGAGGCGGGCGTCGCGGCGCAGCCGGATCTGGGTGAGCAGGTCGGTGGACTTCAGGTGGGCCAGGGCGCGGGTGTGCTGGGCGGTGCGCGCGGTGAGGCCCTCGACCGGCTCGAACGGGAACGTCGCGGGGGAGGAAGAGACCAGGAGACGGCAGCCGCGCGCCTCCTCGGGCGCGGCGAGCCGGAGGTCGGCGGGGTAGGCGGTGACGCGGACGGTCACCGGGCCCGTGCCGTCGCCGGAGGCGGCGTCGGCGAGGTGGGCGCGGACGGCGTCCCGCACCCGGTCGTGGTCGAGCCGGTGCCCCCACAGCTCCTCGGCGCCGCGGGCCAGCCGGGCCAGGTGCCGGCGCCAGCCGAGGACCGTGCCGTCGACGGCGACGAACGTCGTGAAGGCGCCGTAGGGGTAGAGCGCGAGGTCCGGAGGCACCGCGGCGACGGGGACGCCGTCGAGGGAGTAGCGGGTCGTCATGCCGGTCGCCGGGGCTCGGTCGGGCTCGGTCGGGTCTCAGGCGTCGCCGGCCGCGGCGGCGCGGAACGCGGCGGAGCGCTCCTCGTAGCTGGCGAACTCGTCGAAGCTCGGCGCACCCGGCGAGAGCAGCACGACGTCGGAGTGGGCGGCGCCGTCCTCGCGGGCCCACGCCAGGGCGGTGGCAAAGCTGGGCGCCAGCCGGGCCCCGGGCAGGGCGTCGCCGGCCTCGGCGAGCAGTCGCTTGCCGGCGGGGCCGACGGCGATCACGTCGACCGCGCGGGCGGCCGCGGCCCCGGTGCCCGGGGACCGGGTGGCCAGGTAGGAGAGGAGCGGGGCGAACGCGAGGCCGCGGTCGGCGCCGCCGGCGAGCAGGGTGACCCGGGAGCCGGGGTAGGCCCGCAGCGCGGCGACCACGGCCTCCGGCGCGGTCGCCAGGCTGTCGTCCACCCACGTCCGGTCGTCGTCGGAGGGCACGTGCTCCAGGCGGTGCTCCAGCGGCGCGAACGTGCGGAGCGACTCCAGGGCGTGGATCCGGCCGTCGCGGTCGAGGTCGGCGTAGGCGGTCACGGCCGTGAGCGCGAGGGCGACGTTGCCGAGGTTGTGGAGGCCGCGCACCGGGATCTCCGCGGCGCCGAGGCTGCCGATCCCGTCCCAGGACAGGCCGGAGTCGGAGAAGGCGATCCCCATGTCGAACGGGGCGATGAGCCGGGTGTCGGCGGTCAGCCGGGACGCGGCCAGGCGGGCCAGCTCGCCGCCGGCCGACGGCACCACGACCGCCTCGGGGCCGTGCGCGAGGAGGTTGAGCTTGTCGGCGACGTACCGCTCGTAGCCGCCGTGCCAGGGCAGGTGCTCGGGGTAGAGGGAGGTGACCACCGCGACGCGCGGCGACGCGGTCAGGTCGGCCGCCTGGTAGCTGGAGACCTCGGTGACCGCGACCTGCGCCTCGCCGGTGTCCCCGGCGGTCACCGGGGTGCCGCCGTTGCCGACGAGGGAGGCACTCAGCCCCACCCCGCCCAGCACGTGGTGGATCAGCGAGGACGTGGTGCTCTTGCCCTTGGTGCCGGTCACCCCGATCACGCGGTCGGGGTTCGCCGAGAGCCACAGGTCGGTCAGCGAGGTGACCGTGACGCCGAGCTCGCGCAGGCGCAGGAACTGCGGCTCGGTGTGCGGGACGCCGGGGGACTTCACCACCGCGTCGGCGGACTCCAGTGCTGCTACGGCGGCGTCGCCGGTGACGGCCACCGGGGCGAGGTCGTCGGGTACGGCGCCGTCGCCGGTCACCGCGACGACCGCGCCGACGCCGCGGCGGCCGAGCTCGGCCAGGGCGGCGCGCCCCTCGCGGCCGGCGCCCCAGATCACCACGGTGGCGCCGGTCAGCTCCTCAAACCGCACGGGCGACCGCTTCGAGGCTCGGCGGCAGCAGGTGCTCGTCCTCGCGGAAGGCGAAGACGGCCTCCCGCTCGGCGTCGGTGGCGGTGATCGGCGCGATCTCCGGCAGCGCCAGGAACGGGTGGTCGGCCCAGTCGGCGTGCTCGCGCAGCAGCGACAGAGCGACCCGGCACTCGTCGGGCTCGCCGACGCACTCGAACGGCTTGAGCAGGCCCTCGACGCCGAGCAGCTCCTGGAAGCCGGTCAGCTGGCTGGCGTCGGCGAACATGTCGCGGCCGCCGAAGATCTCCAGCAGCGCCGCCCGGCTGACGAAGGGCGCGAGGCAGAGGAAGACGAACCGGCACTTCGGGCAGTCCGCGCACCACGAGGTGCGGTCCTCCGCGCGGAGCTTGAAGGCGCGGTTGCAGCTGGTGAAGACCGGGTGGTAGCCGCTGAGCCGGGCGAACCCGCGCGCGATCCGCAGCTCGGTGAGCGGGCGCAGCAGCGAGACGTACTGCGGGGCGCCGGCCGGCAGGCTCTCGCGCAGCAGCCGCTCGAAGTCGATCCCCTTGGACCACTGGTGGTTGATCGTCTGGCCCTCCCAGTGCACGTTGCCGTAGGAGGAGCTGGCCTCGTTGCTGAACACCACGGCGTCGTACCCGAGGGCGAGGGCGGTGAGCACCGCGACCAGCGAGTTCACCGCCGTCACCGGGACGTGGCCGTTGGGCGCGCCCGCCGCGTTGAGCTCGAAGAGCGCGGGGTCGAGCCGGCGCCGCGCGGAGGTGAGCGGGATGCCCGCCGCCACCGCGGTCGCCTCGATCGGGGCGTAGGAGTTGACCGAGAAGAGGCCGACGTCGAGGCCGGCGCCCTTGAGCGCCTCGATGGAGACGATCGAGTCCTTGCCGCCACCGACCGCGACCAGGGCGCGGCGCGGGTCCTCGGGGGTGGCCGCGCTGCCGGGGCTGGTGCCGCGGCTGGTCTCGGGCAGCGTCGGGCCGGCGATCTCGGTGCGGAAGACCTCGGGGATCCGGTTCACGTAGGCGAACTCGCCCAGCCCGTGCCGGGTCACCTCGCCCGCGAACCGCCGCTCGGCCTCGGTCAGCCCGCTCGGCACCGCGATCGCGGCCGGCGCGAACGCCTTGAAGTAGGAGAGCGACGCGGCGAGCGAGAGCAGCCGCAGCACCGGGGTGAGGACGGCGGGGTCCACGTGGTCGACGCTGCCGGGCAGCTCGATCGTCTCGGTGAACTCGTGCACCGTGGCGCCGTCGGCCTTCGCCCGGTAGGTCAGCGAGACGGTCGAGCCGTCGATCCGGGGGTCGGCGCACTCGACCTCCGTGACCCTGACGGTCTCCTGGATCTGCGCGCTCACCACGGGCGGAGTCTACGGGAGCGGGCGTGTCGCGCCCGATTCCCGCCGGGGGTCGGTCTTGGGCGTCGTCACATCCGGATTGGCCCCTGAATCGGCCGGAACGGGGCCAATCTGGATGTGACGACGCGCCCCCGACGCGCCCCCGCCCCGGCCACCCGCGCCGTCAGGCGCCGCAGGCGCCGACCTCGGCGTCCTCGCCGCAGTAGGGCAGCCCGGCGAGGCTGGCGATGTCCTTCGGGACCCGGTAGCGGAGCCGGTAGCGCTTGCCGACCTGGGGCGCGTTGCCGTAGTCCGGGTTGAAGTAGACGACCTTCTTCACGGTCGCCCGCGCGAGCAGGCGCTTGCCCTTCTTCCTGAGGTGCGTGAGCCGGTACTTGATGTCGCTGATCTCCGTGCAGCACCCCGAGTAGACGACCGTGCGGGCCCGGCCCTTCTTCGTGATCCGCAGGCTCCGCGTGTGCCCGTAGTACTTGCCGGCGAGCTGCTTGAACGACGGCTTGAGGCTCGCGGCGCGCGCGGCCGCGGTGCTCGGGTCGGCGCCCCGGACCGCCGTCGGCGGCGCGCCGGTCGCCGGGCCGGCGAGCGTGACCAGCACGAGGGTGAGCGCGAGCGCGGCGAGCGTTGCCGCGGTGCCTCGGCGGGTGATGGAGGGAGTGGGCATCGGCTGCGTCCTCGACTCGTGGCGCCAGGTCGTTCGACGGTAGCCGCGGCTCGCCCCCGCTGCCATCCCCCGCGTGGGGGACCCCCTCGGCTGTCCTTCTGTGCCCGCGGTCGTCGCCGGGACATAAAATCGATGTTTCACCTGTGCCGACGTCCCACCGGCCCACCGCGGTCGATGAGACGGTTGGCCGTTCCGACGGAAGACGGGGGTGCGACATGGAGGTCTCTGCGCTGGTCAACGGCGTGCCGACGACGGCCACGGCGCCCGCGCACCAGAACGCGCTGGACTGGCTGCGCGGGCGCGGGCTGACGGGTGCGAAGGAGGGGTGCGCCGAGGGCGAGTGCGGGGCGTGCGCGGTGCTGGTCGCCCGGCCCGCGGCGGCCGCGGCCGACGGGCACCCGACCGAGTGGGTCGCCGTCAACGCCTGCCTGATGCCCGCCGCGGCGCTGGCCGGCCAGGAGGTGCGCACCGCCGAGGGGCTGGGCACCGCCGCCGGTCCGGAGGGGCTGCACCCGGTGCAGCGGGAGATGGCGGTGCGCGGCGGCTCCCAGTGCGGGTACTGCACGCCGGGGTTCATCTGCTCGATGGCCGCCGAGTACTACCGCCCCGGCCGGGAGCACTTCGACCACCACGCGCTCAGCGGCAACCTGTGCCGCTGCACCGGCTACCGGCCGATCGTCGAGGCCGCCGAGGCGCTCGGCGCGGCCGAGGCCGACGACCCGCTGCTGGCCCGCACCCGGGAGGAGCCGCCGGCCGTGCCCGCGGCGCCCACCGGCTGGTTCGTGCGCCCGGCGGCGCTCCCCGCCGCGCTGCGGCTCCTGGCCGAGGACCCGGACGCGGCCGTCGTCGCGGGCTGGACCGACGCCGGGGTGGAGGCCAACATCCGCGGCACCCGCCACGAGCGGGTGGTCGCCGTCGACCGCCTCCCCGAGCTGCGCAAGCTGGCCTGGGGCGAGGACCACGTCGAGATCGGTGCCGCGCTCACCCTCACCGAGGTCGAGCGCCGCCTCGACGGGCGGCTGCCGCTGCTGGCGCAGACGCTGCCGCAGTTCGCCTCCCGGCTGATCCGCAACACCGCCACCATCGGCGGCAACCTCGGCACCGGCTCCCCGATCGGCGACCTCGCCCCGGCGCTGCTGGCCCTCGACGCCGAGGTCGTGCTGGCCTCCCTCGACGGCCCGGACGGTGTGGCGGAGCGGACGGTCCGCCTCGACCACTACTTCACCGGCTACCGCACCTCGGTACGACGCCCGGACGAGCTGATCCGCGCCGTCCGCGTCCCGCTCCCGCTCGCCGGCGCGACCGCCTTCCACAAGATCGCCAAGCGCCGCTTCGACGACATCTCCAGCGTCGCCGTGGCGATCGCCCTCGACCTGGCCCCCGCCGGACCCGACGGCGCCAGCGTCGTGCGGGGCGCCCGGATCGGCCTCGGCGGGGTCGCCGCCACGCCGATCCGCGCGCTCGCCACCGAGGCCGCCCTGGTCGACCAGCCCTGGACGGAGGCGACCGTCGAGCGCGCCGCCGCCGTGCTCGCCGGCGAGGGCACCCCGATGGACGACCACCGGGCCAGCGCCGCCTACCGGACCGCGATGCTCGGCCAGGCGCTGCTCCGGTTCCACGCCGAGCTCGAACGAGCGGGGCAGGCAGAGGGGAGCCCGGCATGAGCGCGAGCAAGGGGGTGGGCGCCCCGATCCCGCACGAGAGCGCCGCCGCCCACGTCACCGGCGAGGCCCTCTACACCGACGACCTGGCCGGCCGGCTGCCCGGCACGCTGCACGCCCACCCCGTCCAGGCGCCGCACGTCCACGCCCGGGTCACCCGGCTCGACGTCGCGCCGGCGTACGCGGTCGCGGGCGTCGTACAGGTGCTGACCGGATCGGACGTCCCCGGGGTCAACGACGCGGGCACCAAGCACGACGAGCCGCTCTTCCCCGACGAGGTGATGTTCCACGGCCACGCCGTCGCCTGGGTGCTCGGTGAGACGCTGGAGGCCGCGCGGCTCGGCGCCGCCGCGGTCGAGGCCGACTACCGGCCGCTGCCCTCGCTCGTCACCGTCCGCGAGGCGATCGAGGCCGACTCCTTCCAGGGGACGGCGCTCTGCTCCGAGCGCGGCGACCTGGTCGCCGGCTTCGGCGCCGCGACCCACGTCTACACGGGCGTGACCGAGTTCGCGGGCCAGGAGCACTTCTACCTGGAGACCCACGCCTCGCTCGCGCAGGTCGACGAGGCCGGACAGGTCTTCGTCCAGTCCAGCACCCAGCACCCGACCGAGACGCAGGAGATCGTCGCCCACGTGCTCGGGCTGCACAGCCACGAGGTGACGGTGCAGTGCCTGCGGATGGGCGGAGGCTTCGGCGGCAAGGAGATGCAGCCGCACGGGTTCGCCGCGGTCGCCGCCCTGGGCGCCCGGCTGACCGGCCGGCCCGTGCTGGTCCGGCTGACCCGCGCCCAGGACATGACCATGACCGGCAAGCGGCACGGCTTCCACGCGTCGTGGCGGATCGGCTTCGACGACGAGGGCCGGATCCTCGCCCTCGACACCACCCTGACCGCCGACGGCGGCTGGAGCCTCGACCTCTCCGAGCCGGTGCTCTCCCGCGCGCTGTGCCACATCGACAACGCCTACTGGATCCCGAACGTCCGGGCCGCCGGCCGCGTCGCGCGCACCCACAAGACCTCCCAGACCGCGTTCCGCGGTTTCGGCGGCCCGCAGGGGATGCTCGTCATCGAGGACATCCTCGGCCGCTGCGCGCCGCTGCTCGGGATCGATCCCGGCGAGCTGCGGCGCGCCAACTTCTACGTCGAGGGCCAGGAGACGCCGTACGGCCAGCCGGTCCGGCACCCGGAGCGGCTCGCGCTCGCCTGGGACCAGGTCGAGGCGTCCGGCGGCCTCGCCGCCCGGCGCGAGGAGATCGAGGCCTTCAACGCCGCGCACCCGCACCGCAAGCGCGCGCTGGCGGTCACCCCGGTCAAGTTCGGCATCTCGTTCAACTTCACCGCGTTCAACCAGGCGGGCGCGCTGGTCCACGTCTACAAGGACGGGTCGGTGCTGATCAACCACGGCGGCACCGAGATGGGCCAGGGACTGCACACCAAGATGCTCCAGGTCGCCGCGACCACGCTCGGCCTGCCGCTGGAGAAGGTGCGGCTGGCGCCGACGCGGACCGACAAGGTGCCCAACACCTCGGCCACCGCCGCCTCCTCGGGCGCCGACCTCAACGGTGCCGCGATCAAGAACGCCTGCGAGCAGATCCTGGAGCGGATCGCCGGCATCCAGGGCGAGACCTGGGAGGAGCGCGTCAGGACCGCCTACCTCTCCCGGATCCAGCTCTCCGCCGCCGGCTTCTACCGGACCGAGGGCCTGAGCTGGGACGCCGCCACGATGAGCGGCCACCCGTTCAAGTACTTCGCCTACGGCGTCGCCGCGTCCGAGGTCGAGGTGGACGGCTTCACCGGCGCCTACGTCGTACGCCGGGTGGACATCGTCCACGACGTCGGCGACAGCCTCTCGCCGCTGGTGGACAGGGGCCAGGTCGAGGGCGGCTTCCTCCAGGGCGTGGGCTGGCTGACGCTGGAGGACCTGCGCTGGGACGAGGGCGACGGGCCGGGCCGCGGGCGCCTGCTCACCAACGCGGCCAGCACCTACAAGCTGCCGAGCCTCTCGGAGCTCCCTGAGGTGCTCAACGTCGACTTCCTGCCCGAGGCGACGGAGTCCGGTGTCGTGCACGGCTCCAAGGCGGTCGGGGAGCCGCCGCTGATGCTGGCGTTCTCGGTCCGCGAGGCGCTGCGCGAGGCGGCCGCCGCGTTCGGGCCGGAGGGCCGCGCGGTGGAGCTGGCCTCGCCGGCCACCCCCGAGGCGGTCTACTGGGCCCTCGACGCCGCCCGCCGGACGATGACCATCGCCGACGACCTGCCGGACCTGGCCGGGACACCCCTGTGATGACCTGGATCGACGGGGTGACCGAGCTCCGCCGGGGCCGCCTGCCCGGCGCGCTCGTCACCGTGGTCGAGGCGCGCGGGCACGCCCCGCGGGAGGCCGGCGCGAAGATGGTGGTCGGGCCCGACCGCACCTGGGGGTCGGTCGGAGGCGGCAACGTGGAGGAGGTCGCGATCCGGCGCGCCCGCGAGCTCGCCGAGGCGCCGAGTCGGCAGAAAGTTTCTGCCGACTCGCGCCCGGGGCCGGAGACGATGACGGTCGCGCTCTCGGACAAGGCGGAGTACCAGCACGGCGTCCAGTGCTGCGGCGGAGAGGTGACGCTGCTGATCGAGCCGCTCGCCGTCGTGCCGGCGGTGGCGGTGTTCGGCGCGGGCCACGTCGGCCTCGAGCTGGCCCGGATCCTGGCCCGCTTCGACCTCGACCTCTACCTGGTCGACTCCCGCGCCGAGGTGCTCGCCTCGCCCGACCTGGCCGCGGCCGTCGCCGGGGCCGTCGCCCGCGTCGAGACCCGCCACTTCCCGGTGCTGCCGGAGGCGGCGATCGCCGACCTGCCGAGCGGCGCCCAGGTGCTGGTGATGACCCACGACCACGCCGAGGACCTCGCCATCTGCGACGCCGCCCTGCGGGCGCCGCACCTCGGCGCGATCGGGCTGATCGGCTCCTCGGCGAAGTGGAGCCGGTTCCGCGGGCAGCTCCGCGCGGCCGGCCACGACGACGCCGACGTCGACAAGATCCGGTGCCCGATCGGCGCGGGGACGCTGCGTAGCAAGCAGCCCGCGGCGATCGCCGTGGACGTGGCGGCCGAGGTGCTGGCGCTGGAGGAGGCGGCCGCGGCCCGGCCGATCACGGCGCCGACCGGCTGCTAGGGTCCTGGCCACGTGGTCGCTTGTCGGCGAACAGCTGCGCTCGGTGGGCCACGCCGACCCGGTGGACCTCACCCGGCACCCGCTGCGTCGGCACGATCGGCAGCAGGCGCCGTCCGCGATCGCGGTCCGCGTCCCGGCCCGGCCGAGGGTGCTGGTCGAGCACGCGCTCGCCCGGCCCATGCGCCGCATGCGTCTACCGTCAGACGGAGACGAGCCCACCACAGCTTCACCCACCGGGTCGCCACCCGACCGACCCCGGGGGTCCGCAGCTCATCCGATCCGCGACCGCGAAAGGACCCTGCACCGCATGTCCGACCACACCACTCCGAGCGTCGAGGGCGCCGAGCGCATCCTCACCGAGCCCGCGCTCGACTTCGTCCGCTCGCTGCACGAGGCCTTCGGCGTACGCCGCCAGCAGCTGCTGGTCGCCCGCTCGGCCCGCCGCGGCCTGCCGCTCGGCTTCCTGCCCGAGACCACCGAGGTCCGCGAGTCCGCGTGGACGGTGGCGCCCGCGCCCACCGACCTGCAGGACCGGCGGGTGGAGATCACCGGCCCGTGCGACCGGAAGATGACGATCAACGCGCTCAACTCGGGCGCCCGGGTCTGGCTGGCCGACCTCGAGGACGCCAGCACCCCGCACTGGTCCAACGTGGTCGGCGGGCAGGTCAACCTCTACGACGCGATCCGCCGGCAGGTCGACTTCACCTCCGCCGAGGGCAAGTCCTACGCGCTGGACGAGGGCCGGCTGGCCACGATCGTGATGCGCCCGCGCGGCTGGCACCTGGACGAGCGGCACCTCGACCTCGGCACGGCCGGAGACGTCCCGCTGGCCGGCGCGCTGGTCGACTTCGGCCTCTACGTCTTCCACAACGCCGCCGAGCTGCTCCGCCAGGGCAGCGGGCCGTACTTCTACCTGCCCAAGATGGAGAGCCACCTCGAGGCGCGGCTCTGGAACGACGTCTTCAACCACGCCCAGGACGCGCTCGGCATCCCGCGCGGCACCATCCGCGCCACCGTGCTGATCGAGACGGTGCCGGCCGCCTTCGAGATGGAGGAGATCCTCTACGAGCTGCGCGAGCACGCCTCCGGGCTCAACGCCGGCCGCTGGGACTACCTGTTCTCGATGATCAAGTGCCACCGCGACGCCGGCCCCGAGTTCGTCCTCCCCGACCGCGCCAGCGTCTCGATGACCGTGCCGTTCATGCGCTCCTACGCCGAGCTGCTGGTCAAGACCTGCCACCGCCGCGGCGCCTTCGCGATGGGCGGCATGTCCGCGTTCATCCCGAGCCGCCGCGACGCCGAGGTCAACGCGAAGGCGTTCGCCCAGGTCAAGGCCGACAAGGAGCGCGAGGCGGGCCAGGGCTTCGACGGCTCCTGGGTGGCCCACCCCGACCTGGTGCCGATCTGCGTCGAGGCCTTCGACGCGGTCCTCGGCGACCGCCCCAACCAGCTCGACCGGCAGCGCGACGACGTGTCGGTGACGGCCAGCGACCTGCTCGACGTCGCCTCCGCGGGCGGCGCCATCACCTACGACGGGATGCGGCTCAACGTCGAGGTCGCGCTGCTCTACCTCGCCGCCTGGCTGCGCGGCCAGGGCGCGGTCGCGATCCACAACCTGATGGAGGACGCCGCCACCGCGGAGATCTCCCGCTCCCAGCTCTGGCAGTGGATCTACAACGGCTCCACGCTCGACGACGGCCGCACCATCACCCGCGAGCTGGTCGCCGCGACGATCGACGAGGTCGCCGCCGCGCTGGGCGACCAGGTCGCCGAAGCCCGCCCGATCTTCGAGCGGGTCGTCCTCGACGAGGAGTACGTCGACTTCCTGACCCTGCCCGCCTACGAGGCGATCGATGGCTGAGCGGTCGGCCGGGGACCTCGCCACGCTCGCCGGGCGGGTCGACGCACTGCTCGCCGACGCGGACGCCACGCTGGCGCGCCGGCGTACGAGGCCGCGGGCGCCGCAGCCGGTGCACACCGTCTACGTGCCCGCCGACCGGTACGACGCCGACACCGTCGCCCGGTACGGCGCCCAGGCCGCCGCGCTGCTCGACGAGTGCGCCGACGTGCTCGGCGCCGATCCCGAGGTCGTCGAGCGGGTGCGGGTCCGGCTGGCCGAGCGGCCGGTCGACGACCTGCGGATCGACTTCGAGGACGGCTACGGCGTGCGTCCCGACGATGTCGAGGACGCCGAGATCGACCGGGTGGCCGCGTTCGCCGCGCAGGCGCCCGAGCAGGGGATCCGGTTCAAGTCCCTGGAGGCGCCCACCCGCGCCCGGGCGCTGCGGACGCTGGACCGCTGGCTCGGCGCCGGCGGTCACCGCCCCGACAGCGACCACCTGACGCTGCCCAAGGTCACCTCGGTCGAGCAGGTAGCGGCGATGACGCTGATCGCCGGCACGCTGGAGGAGCGGCACGGCCTGGCCGCGGGCGCGCTCACCTTCGAGATCCAGGTCGAGACCGCGCAGGCGGTGCTCGGCCCGGACGGCACCGCCCCGCTGCCGGCGATGATCGAGGCCGGCGAGGGCCGGGTCACCGGGCTTCACTACGGCACCTACGACTACGCCCGCTCGCTCGGCATCGCCGCGCGCGACCAGGCGCTCGACCACCCGGTCGCCGACCACGCCAAGGCCGTGATGCAGGCCGCCGCGGCCGGCACCGGCGTCTTCGTCTGCGACGGCTCGTCCAACGTCGCGCCGGCCGGGGACGCCCGCGCCGAGGCGTGGCGGCTGCACGCGCGCCTGGTCACCCGGTCGCTGCACCGCGGGCTCTACCAGGGCTGGGACCTGCTCCCGGCCCAGCTGCCCAGCCGGTTCCTGGCCACCTTCGCCTACTTCCGCGACGGCCTGGCGCTCGCCACGGAGCGGCTCGACGCCTACCTCGGGCGGCAGTCGTCGACGTACCTGGACGAGCCGGCGACGGCCGCGGCCCTGGCCGACTACGTGCTCCGCGCCGTCGAGTGCGGCGCGGTCGACGAGGCCGAGGTCTCCCACTCCCTCGCGGACCTGACCGCCCTCACCACGACCGGAGGAGTCGCATGAAGCCGATCGATCTCGACGCCGCCACCCTGCTCGCCTGCTGCGAGTCCCCGGCCTGGGTCGACGCGGTCCTCGCCGCCGGCCCGTACGACGACCTGGAGGCCCTCACCGACGCGGCCGGCGAGGCCTTCGACGCGCTGCCCGAGGCCGAGGTGGACCGCGCCGTCCGCGCGCACCCGCGGATCGGGGAGCGCGCGACCGGCGCCAGCACCCACGCCCGCTGGTCGCGGCAGGAGCAGGGCGGCGTCCGGACGTCGGAGGCCGACGAGCTGATCGACCTCAACCTTGCCTACGAGGAGCGGTTCGGCCGGGTCTTCCTGATCCACGCCCAGGGCCGCTCGGGCGCTGAGATCATCGAGCAGCTGAGGCTCCGGCTGGCCAACGACGCCGAGCGCGAGGACGACGTGGTCCGCGCCGAGATGCGCTCCCTGGCCCTGTCGCGGCTGGGGAAGGCGGTCGGCACGGAGGAGGGCGCGTCGTGAGCCAGGTGACCACCCACGTCCTTGACGCCGCCGCGGGGCGGCCCAAGGCCGGCGTACCGGTCCGGTTGGAGGGGCCCGGGATCGAGGCGACCGGCGTCACCGACGACGACGGCCGGGTCCGCGACCTCGGCCCCGCGTCGCTGCCGCACGGGACCTACCGGCTGACCTTCGAGGTCGCCACGCCGTTCTACCCCGAGGTGGTGATCACGTTCGCCGTCAGCGACGACGGCCACTACCACGTGCCGCTGCTGCTCAGCCCGTACTCCTACTCGACCTACAGGGGGTCCTGACATGTCCACTCCGACCAGCGGCATCCGCCTCGGCAAGAACCAGTACGGCAAGGCCGAGAACCGCGTCGTGCGGATCGTCCGGGACACCCCGCGCCACGAGATCCACGACTTCAACGTCTCCACCAGCCTGCGCGGCGACTTCGCGGCGGCGCACACGGTCGGCGACCAGTCGGCGGTGCTGCCCACCGACACCCAGAAGAACACCGCGTTCGCGCTGGCCAAGGAGCACGCCACCGGCGCCGTCGAGGAGTACGCGATCGCCGTCGGCACGCGGCTGCTCGAGGCGACGCCGGCCGCGGAGGAGGCCAGGATCGCGGTCGAGCAGTACGCCTGGGAGCGGATCGGCGACCACGACCACGCGTTCGTGCGCTCGGGCCGGGGCGTGCGCACCACCGTCGTCGAGATGGGCCCGGACGGGGTCGAGGTGGTCTCGGGCATCAAGGACCTGGTCATCCTCAAGTCCACCGGGTCGGAGTTCAAGGGCTTCCTGCGCGACGAGTTCACCACCCTGGAGGAGGCCGACGACCGGATCCTGGCCACGTCGCTGGTCGCCACGTGGCGCTACGCCTCCACCGCGGGCGCGGGGAGCGTGGACTGGGAGGCGACGTACGCCTCGGTGGTCGAGACGGTTCTGGCCACCTTCGCCGACCACTACAGCAAGGCGCTGCAGCAGACGCTCTTCGCGATGGGCAGCGCGGTGCTGGAGAAGCACGCCGAGATCGCCGAGATCTCCTTCGCCGCGCCCAACAAGCACCACTTCCTGTACGACCTCGACCGGTTCGGGATCGAGAACGACGGCGAGGTCTTCTACGCCGCCGACCGGCCCTACGGCCTGATCGAGGCGACGGTGGAGCGCGGGTGATCGTCTTCCGTGGCAACGCGGTCCTGCCGGAGGGGATCGCCGAGCGCGACGTGCTGGTCGAGGGCGGCCGGATCGCCTCCGTCGAGGAGGTCCGGGCCGACCGGGAGCTGTCGTTCGGCGACCGGATCATCGCGCTGGCCGACGACGAGGTGCTGCTGCCCGGCCTGGTCGACACCCACGTCCACGTCAACGAGCCCGGCCGCACCGAGTGGGAGGGCTTCGCGAGCGCCACCCGGGCGGCCGCGGCCGGCGGCGTGACCACGATCGTGGACATGCCGCTGAACTCGATCCCGGCCACCACCACGCTCGACGCGCTGGAGGTCAAGCGCGAGGCCGCCGAGGGACAGTGCTTCGTCGACGTCGGGTTCTGGGGCGGAGCGGTGCCCGGGAACGTCGGCGACCTCGCCGCGCTGCACGAGGCCGGGGTGGTCGGGTTCAAGTGCTTCCTGCTCGACTCGGGCGTGGACGAGTTCCCGCCGCTCTCCGGCACCGAGCTCGACGCCGCCGCGACCGAGATCGCCCGGCTGGGCTCGCTGCTGATCGTGCACGCCGAGGACGGCGAGCAGATCCTCGATCCCGCCGGTCCCGGGTACGCCGACTTCCTGGCCTCGCGGCCCGGCCCGTCGGAGGGCGACGCCGTCGCCCGCCTGGTCGAGGTCGCGGAGGCGACGGGCTGCCGGATCCACGTCGTCCACGTGTCGGGCGCGGAGGCGCTGGCTGTGCTGGCCGCGCACCCCGGCGTGCTGAGCGCGGAGACCTGCCCGCACTACCTGACGCTGTCGGAGGCGGACGTGGCCGACGACGCCACCGAGTTCAAGTGCTGCCCGCCGATCCGGTCGGGCGACCACCAGGACCGGCTGTGGGCCGCGCTGCAGGACGGGACGCTGCGCTGCGTGGTCTCCGACCACTCCCCGGCCACGGCCGACCTGAAGCTGACCGGCGACTTCCGCACCGCCTGGGGCGGCATCGCCTCCCTCCAGCTCGGGCTGCCGCTGGTGTGGAGCGGCGCGCGGAAGCGCGGGATCGGGCTGGCCGAGGTGGTCGGCTGGATGGCGACGGCGACCGCCGACCTGGTCGGCCTGCGCCGCAAGGGCCGGATCGCGGTCGGCGCCGACGCCGACCTGGTGGTCTTCGCGCCCGACGAGGCGTGGACGATCGACGCGCCGGCCCTGGAGCACCGCAACCCGGTGTCGCCGTACCACCACCGCGAGGTGACCGGCCGCGTGCGCAGCACCTGGCTGCTGGGGGAGAGGATCGAGACGGACGAGGAGCCGCGAGGGCGGCTGCTGGGAGGGAAGCTGCGATGACGATGGACTTCCGGAGCCTGCCGGACCTGGCCTCCCGCGCCCTGGGCGGCGCGGTGGTCTTCGCGAACGACGAGCTCTTCGCGGAGAAGGAGAACCTGATCAAGCCCGGCCCCGCCGAGCGCTCGGACGACTTCGGGCACAAGGGCAAGGTGTACGACGGCTGGGAGACCCGCCGCCGCCGGGAGCCCGGCTCGGACCACGCCATCGTCCGGCTCGCGGTGCCCGGGCGCGTGCGCGGCGTCGTGGTCGACACCGCCTACTTCGCGGGCAACTACCCGCCGTACGTCTCCGTCGAGGGGGCCGCGGTGGAGGGGTACCCGTCGCCGGAGGAGATCGACGGCTGGTTCCCGCTGCTGGGGAAGGTGGAGGTCAAGGGCGACTGCGAGAACGCCTTCGAGCTCACCGGGGAGGCCGCGGACCGTCGCGTCACCCACGTCCGGCTCACCATCTACCCCGACGGCGGGGTGGCGCGGTTCCGGGTGCACGGGGTGGCCTCCCCGGACCCGGCGCTGCTGACCGGCACCGTCGACCTCGCCGCACTGGAGAACGGCGGCACCATCACCGGCTGCTCCGACGCCTTCTACGGCTCGGCCTCGCAGCTCCTGCTGCCCGGCCGGGCGCGCAGCATGGGCGACGGCTGGGAGAACGCCCGCCGCCGCGACGACGGCAACGACTTCGTGGAGGTGCGGCTGGCCGGCCGCGGCGTGGTGCGCCGCGTCGAGCTCGACACCAGCTACTTCGTCGGCAACGCCCCGGGCTGGGCCTCGCTGACCGGGTTCGGGGCGGACGCCCCGGCGGACGGGGTGGCGCTGCTGCCGCGCACCCGCCTGCAGCCCGACACCCGCCACGTCTTCGCGGTCGGAGGCACCCCGGCCGAGGGTGTGCCGGCCGAGGGCGTGCCGGCCGAGGGCGTGCCGGCCGAGGGCGTGCCGGTGGAGTCGGTCCGCCTCGACGTGTTCCCCGACGGCGGGATGGCGCGCCTGCGCGTCTGGGGCGAGCTGACGTAGCCGAGCCGGGGCTCGGGGCAGGCCGAGCCGGGGCTTGGGGCAGGCCGACGCGGGGCTTGGGGCAGGCCGAACCGGGGCTCGGGCACCTCCGGATCCGGCACGTCGCCCCGCACCCCTGCCGTGCTTGCGTACCGTGTCACCCGCACCGCCGGACGGCCGCGCGGCGCCGGGAACGGGAGGTGAGGGACCGTGGACATCGCCGGGACCCGCGAGCGGTGGCGGTCGACGTACCAGATGCGTCGGGACCAGGCGAAGGACCTGGTCGACCGGATCCCGATCATCGGCCGGTTGATCAGTGAGTTCGTCCGGATCGAGTTCATCGACCGCTGCATGCTGATCGCCGCGCAGGGGCTGCTCGCGCTGGTGCCGGTGCTGGTGGTGCTGTCCGCGTTCTTCCCGACCCTGGTCGGTGACGCCGTCGGGCAGTTCTCCTCGGCCTCGGGGGTCGGCAAGTCGGGGACGACGATCATCCAGAACGAGCTCGACCCGGCGACCGTGCGCACGCACACCGGCTACATCGGCCTGGCGATCACGATCTTCTCCGCGACCAGCTTCTCCCGCGCCATCCAGCGGATGTACGAGCGGATCTGGGCGTGCAAGCACATCGGCGGCGTCTCGGGCCTGCGCCGCTGCCTGCTGTGGCTGATCGGCTGGCTGATGACGCTGCAGATCTTCGCCGCGATCAAGGGCATCATCAGCGGCCTCGACGGGCTCCTCGGCAACGGGTTCGAGTTCTTCCTCCAGGGACTGCTGATGACGGGCGTCTGGCTCGTGACGAGCTGGGCGCTGCTCTTCGGCCGCGTGCCGTGGCACCGGTTGCTGCTCGGCGCGGCGCTGACCGGCTACCTCGGCGTGATCTACAACCAGGGCTCGGCGCTGGTGATGCCGCCGTACGTGCGCAACAACGCCGAGCAGTTCGGCACCCTCGGCATCATCCTGGCGGTCTCGAGCTGGCTGATCGGGTACGCCGCGATCATGGTCGCCTCGGCCCTGCTCGGCCGCGTGATCTCCGAGGACCCCACGGTCCGGAAGGTCGTCGGCAGCTGGCGGCCGGTCGTCGCCTGGGCGCGCCGCTTCAGCTCGCCCGCCGCGCCGACCCCGCCGACCGCGGACCCCGACAGCCGACCTGCCGGTCCCTGACCGCCGAGCCGGGACTTGGGGCAGGCCGAGCCGGGGCTCGCGCCGCGCCGAACCGGCGCTCGCGCCGAACAGCGGGAGCGAACGTCCCCGAGGACGGTGGCGCGGGACGGGCACCTGGTGTGAACTGTCGGGACGGACCACCGGCGAGGAGGACCCATGTCCCTGGTTGCCGAGCTGGCCGCCCTCGACGCCACCGCGCAGGCGGCGTTGGTGCACCGCGGGGAGCTCCGCCCGCGCGACCTCGTCGCCGCGGCGATCGAGCGGATCGAGGGGGTGGACCCGGCCCTGAACGCGGTGATCACTCCGGCCTTCGACGCCGCGCTGGAGGCTGCGGAGCGGGTCCAGCCGGACGCCCATTTCGCGGGGGTCCCCTTCCTGGTGAAGGATCTGGCCGCGCAGGTCGAGGGGGTCGCGTTCCACGAGGGCTCCCGGTTCCTGCGTGACGTGGTCTCCACCCACGACACCGAGCTGGTCCGCCGGTTGCGGGCGTCCGGCCTGGTGATCCTCGGCAAGACCAACGCCCCCGAGTTCGGGATGGTGCCCGCCTGCGAGCCGCTGCTCAGCGGCCCGACCCGCAACCCCTGGGACGTCGACCGGTCGACGAGTGGGTCGAGCGGCGGTTCGGCGGCCGCGGTGGCCTCCGGGATGGTGCCGATGGCGCATGGCAACGACCTCGGCGGATCGTTGCGCTACCCGGCCTCGGCGTGCGGCGTCTTCGGCCTGAAGCCGACCCGCGCGCGGGTGCCGGTCGGTCCCGAGTTCGGCGACCTGGTCGGGGGCTGGGCCTGCGAGCACGCGCTGACCCGGTCCGTGCGCGACAGCGCGGGCCTCCTCGACGCGCTGGCGGGCCGGATGGTGGGCGACCCCTACCCGGCGCCGCCGCACGCAGGCACGTTCGCCGGCGAGGTCGGGCTGGAGCCCCCGCCGCTGCGGATCGGCTTCTCCGGCCGCCGGTTCGACGGTCGGCGGCCCCACCCCGACTGCGTCGCCGCGCTCGAGGATGCCGTCGCGCTGTGCGCCGACCTCGGGCACGAGCCGGTGGAGGCGAACCTGCCGGGGCTCACCGCCGAGGTCGGTGCGGCGATCGGCACGGTCCTCGACGCCGCCATCGCCTGGGTGGTTGCGCACTGGACCCGCAAGCTCGGGCGCCCGCCCGAGGGCGACGACCTCGAGCCGCTGACCTGGGCCTACCTCGAGGCGGGACGGAAGGTGAGTGCGGCCGACTACCTGGAGGCGGTCGAGGTGCTCCAGCGGTTCGCCCGGAGGGTGGCGGAGTTCCTGGCCGGGGTCGACGTCTGGCTGACGCCGACGCTGTCGGACCTGCCGGCGCCCATCGGGGCGATCACCTCCACCGCGGAGGATCCGCTGCGCGCGCTCCGCAACGGCGGTCGCACCACCGCCTACGCCGGCGTGGTCGCCAACATCACCGGCAACCCGGCGATGTCGGTCCCGCTGTGGTGGAACGACGCCGACGGACTGCCGGTCGGCGTCCACTTCCTGGGCCGGTACGGCGACGAGGCGACCCTGTTCCGGCTCGCCGGACAGATGGAGGCCGCCCGCCCGTGGTCCGGGCGGCGACCGCCGGTCTGGGCGGGCTGATCGCCGAACCGGGGCTCGCGCCGTGCCGAACCGGGGCTCGCGCCGTGCCGAGCCGGGGCTCGCGCCGCGTCAGTGCGAGGCGAGGGTCCCGGTCAGCCGCTCGTGCCGGTCGGCGCTGGGCTGGTTGAGGCCGACGATCCGCACCTCGGTGCCGTGCCGCTCGTACTTCGTGGTGACCGCGTCCAGCGCCGCCACCGTGGAGGCGTCCCAGATGTGGGACTCGGTCAGGTCGATCACGACCTGCTCGGGGTCGGCGGCGTAGTCGAACTGCGCGTACAGGTCGTTGCTGGAGGCGAAGAAGAGCTCGCCGGTGACCCGGTAGTGCGCCGTCGCGACGCCGTCGACGGTGATCACCTCGCGGTGCAACTGGGTCAGCGAGGCGACCCGCCGGGCGAACAGCGTCATCGCGACCAGGACGCCGACGACCACGCCGATGGCGAGGTTGTGGGTGGCCACGGTGAAGGCGACCGTCGTCAGCATGACCGTGGTCTCCGACTTCGGCATCCGGCGCAGCGTGGAGGGCTGGATCGAGTGCCAGTCGAAGGTGCCGACCGACACCATGATCATCACCGCGACCAGCGCGGCCATCGGGATCATCGCCACGACGTCGCCGAGGCCGACCACGAGGATCAGCAGGAAGACGCCGGCGAGGAAGGTCGAGACGCGGGTGCGGGCACCCGAGATCTTCACGTTGATCATCGTCTGGCCGATCATCGCGCAGCCGCCCATGCCGCCGAAGAAGCCGGTGATCACGTTGGCGGCGCCCTGGCCGAGCGACTCGCGGGTCTTGTCCGAGCGGGTGTCGGTGATGTCGTCGACGAGCTGCGCGGTGAGCAGCGACTCCAGCAGGCCGACCAGCGCCATGCCGAGCGCGTACGGCGCGATGATCCGCAGCGTCTCCATCGTGAACGGCACGTCCGGGATGAACCACGACGGCAGGCTGTCGGGCAGGGCGCCCTCGTCGCCGACGGTCGGGACGCTGAGCCCGCCGGCCACGACCAGCACGGTCAGCACGGCGATCGCGACGAGCGGGGCGGGGATCACGGTGTTGACCCGCGGGAAGAGCACGATCATCGCGACGCCGGCCGCGGTCAGCGGGTAGACCAGCCACGGTACGTCGACCAGGTGGGTGATCTGCGAGGAGAAGATGAGGATCGCGAGCGCGTTGACGAAGCCGACCATCACCGAGCGCGGGATGTAGCGCATCAACCGGGCGACGCCGGCCGCGCCGAGCGCGATCTGGATGAGGCCGCCGAGCAGCACGGTCGCGATCAGGTAGTCGTAGCCGTACTCGCGCACCACGGGCGCGATGACCAGCGCGATAGCGCCGGTGGCGGCCGAGATCATCGCCGGGCGACCGCCCAGGAACGAGATCGCCACGGCCATCGTGAACGAGGCGAAGAGGCCGACCCGGGGGTCGACGCCGGCGATGATCGAGAAGGCGATCGCCTCCGGGATCAGCGCCAGGCCGACGACGAGGCCGGCGAGGGCCTCGGTGCGCAGCAGCTTGGGGGAGCGCAGCACCCCACGAACGGTCTGCTCGGGCGGGGTCGCCGGCTGGGCAGGCGCAGTCTGGGACAAGGCTCGGCTCCGGTTTCGGGTCGCGGGTGTCGCGGCTCGGGCGTCGAGGCGCGGCGTGGCGGGACGCGGTCCGACCACGACGTACGACGGTGCGCTGCCCGGGCGCGAGGTCTCGGCCCCGCGGGCGACGCTGCGGCGGGCCGGCCCCATCGCCGGCACAGCACCGTGGGTCAGCCTACCGTCGGCCCGCCCGCGACCCCGATTCCGCGCCGAACCGGGGCTCGCGCCGCGCCGAACCGGGGCTCGCGCCGTGCCGAACCGGCACCTGCGCCGCACCGAACCGGGGCTCGCGCCGCGCCGAAGGGCGGCTTGGGCAGCGTCGCGCTGGGCCCGCGCCGCCCTAACCCCCGGTTCGGCCTGCCCTAACCCCCGGTTCGGCCTGCCCCGAGCCCCGGTTCGGCCTGCCCCAAACCCCGGTTCGGCCTGCCCCGAGCCCCGGTTCGGGCTGCCCCGACCCCCGGCTCGGTCAGTGGCCGGAGATGGCGGTCGCCACCGCCTGGTGCACCTCGTGGTGGAAGACGCTCGGGATGATGTAGGAGGCGTTCAGCTCGTCGTCGGTGACGACGTTGGCGATCGCCTCGGCGGCGCGGATCATCTGGTCCAGGGTGACGTGGCCGGCGCGGGCGTCGAGCAGGCCGCGGAAGACGCCGGGGAAGACCAGCACGTTGTTGAGCTGGTTGGGGAAGTCGGAGCGGCCCGAGGCGACGACGGCGGCGTACTCGGCGGCAGCGGCCGGGTCGACCTCCGGCACCGGGTTGGCCATCGCGAAGACGATGGGGTCGGCGGCCATCTCCTTGATCCAGACCGGCTCGAGGATGTTCGGCGCGGAGACGCCGATGAAGACGTCGGCGTCCTGCAGCGCGTCGCGCAGCCCGCCGCGGACCTGGCGCGGGTTGGTCACCGCGGCCAGCTCGGCGTGCGCGGGGGAGAGGTCGGGGTCGCCGGCGACGATCAGCCCGAACCGGTCCGAGACGACGATGTCGGTGACGCCGGCGGCGAGCAGCAGGGTGACGATGGCGGTGCCGGCGGCGCCGCCGCCGGAGACCACGACGCGGCTCTCGGTGAGGGACTTGCCGACCACCCGCAGGGCGTTGGTCAGGCCGGCGAGCACGGCGATCGCGGTGCCGTGCTGGTCGTCGTGGAAGACCGGGATGTCGAGGCGCTCGCGCAGCCGGGCCTCGATCTCGAAGCAGCGCGGGGCGGCGATGTCCTCGAGGTTGATGCCGCCGAAGCCGGGGGCGATCAGCTCGACCGCGCGCACGATCTCGTCGACGTCCTGGGTGTCCAGGCAGATCGGCCAGGCGTCGACGCCGCCGAACCGCTTGAACAGGGCCGCCTTGCCCTCCATCACCGGCAGGGCCGCGCCGGGGCCGATGTTGCCCAGGCCGAGCACCGCGGAGCCGTCGGTGACGACGGCCACCGCGTTGCCCTTGACGGTGAGGCGGGAGACGTCGTCGGGGTTCTCGGCGAGCGCCATCGAGACCCGGCCGACGCCGGGGGTGTAGGCCATCGACAGGTCGTCGCGGGTCTTCAGCGGGACCTTCGACTGCACCTCGATCTTGCCGCCGAGGTGCAGCAGGAAGGTCCGGTCGCTGACCTTGTGCACCTCCACGCCGGGCACCCCGGCGACGGCCGTCTGCAGCACCAGCGCGTGCTCGGCGTCGGCCGAGGAGCAGGTCACGTCGACGACCAGCCGCTCGTGGCCGGACTCGGTGACGTCGATCGCGGTGACCACGCCCCCGGCCACGGCGATCGCGGTGGCGACCGCCCCCACCACGCGGTGGTCCGGCGCCGTGTGCAGGCGCATGGTGATGGAGTTGGACGAGGACGTGGCGGTCGGAACGGGTCGAGTCACCTGCCGATTCTCATCCGGCCGGGCCGTTACTCCCAAGTAGCGCACCGATGCCCTCCTGGCGCGCGGACTCGCGATACTGGGCGCCATGCCCGACAGCCCGGCCCACGCCCCGATGCCCGGAGCCGAGGTCCTCGCCGAGCCGATGCGCTCGCGCTGGAGCCCCAGCATCTTCGACGATGCCCACCGCCTCGAGCCCGCGCAGGTCGCGGCGCTGCTGGAGGCGGCCCGGTGGGCGCCCAGCCGCGGCAATATGCAGCCGTGGCGGTTCCTCGTCGCCGAGCGCGGTACGCCGGCGCACGCCGTCCTGGTCGCGCACCTGCGCCGTGGCAACTCGACCTGGGTGCCGCGGGCGTCGGTGGTGTTCCTGGGTGCGGCGCAGTTCGCGGCGGACGAGGCGGGCGAGGGCCCGGACCAGCCCGAGTACTCGTTCCACGACCTCGGCCAGGCGGCCGCCCACCTGACCCTGCAGGCGCGCGCGATGGGCCTGCACGCCCACCAGTTCGCCGGGTTCGACCGGGACGCGGTGGCGGCGGAGCTCGGTTACCCCTCCTACGTCCGGCTGCTGACCGGGATCGCCGTCGGCGTACCGGGTGACCCGGCGACCGCGACCGAGCGTGACCGGAGCAAGGAGGAGCGGGTGCGCGACCGCCGGCCGGTGGCCGACTTCGCCTTCGCCGGCTCCTGGGGCACGCCCTGGGACGGCGCGCCGGAGGGGACCGGCTGATGGGGCGCAGCCGCAGCGTCCTGTGGGGCCTGATCTTCGTCGCGGTCCTGGTCAACCTGCCGATCGGGCACCACCTCTGGTCGGAGTTCCGGCTGAGCCGCTCGGGGGTGGAGACCACCGCGGAGGTGGTGCACGCCAACGTCCTGGAGGGTGGCGACGGGCCGCGCTACGTCCTCCAGTTCCGGTACGACGACGAGCTGGATCCCGAGCAGCAGTTGTGGCCGGTGGAGGTCGACCGCGCCGCCTTCGCCAGCGCCGAGGCGTCCGGCGAGGTCGACGTCCGGTCGGTGCCGGGCCGGCCCGCGACCTTCTCGGTCGAGGGCGAGACCGGCACGGCGACGGGCTGGGTGGTGCTGCTGGTCATCGACGTGATGCTGGTGCTGCTGGTGGTCCTGCTGTGGCGCGCGCGCCGGCTGGGCCGGTGGTCGGCGGACGGCGAGGAGGACCCCGAGGACCCGGACCAGGCCCGGCCGTTCTGACGCCGCGCCGCGGCCACGCGGACGGAATCCGGGCGGCGACGCGCCCGAATCCGGCTACCGGCGGGTCACCCGGAGTGGCGAGGCCCTAGCATCCCC
The DNA here is from genome assembly GCF_040191335.1 of Nocardioides sp. YIM 152588. Classification (NCBI taxonomy): domain Bacteria; kingdom Bacillati; phylum Actinomycetota; class Actinomycetes; order Propionibacteriales; family Nocardioidaceae; genus Nocardioides; species Nocardioides sp. YIM 152588. The sequence goes on from NZ_JBEGDJ010000002.1 coordinate 168,202, forward strand.
ATCATGCGTTTGATCCGTCGTCACGGTCTGTCCCGCTCGCTCGCGTCCCTCGCCCTGGCCGGCGTGGCCGGTGCCGCCCTGGTCGGCTGCGCCGCCGAGGAGGAGCCGACGGACAACACCGGCGAGGTCGCCGCGGCGGACGAGTGCGCGGTCGAGGACCTGCCGCTGAAGAACGCGGGCGTGCTCACCATCGGCACCGACTCCCCGGCGTACGACCCCTGGTTCAGCGACAACGACCCGAGCAACGGCCAGGGCTACGAGTCCGCCGTCGCCTACGCGGTCGCCGAGGAGCTGGGCTTCTCCGCCGACCAGGTGGAGTGGATCAAGGTCGGCTTCAACAGCCTCTTCAAGCCGGGCGGCACCGACTTCGACTTCGACATCAACCAGATCTCCATCACGGACAAGCGCGAGCAGGTCGTCGACTTCTCCGAGGGCTACTACTCCGCCGCCCAGGCCGTCATCGCGCTCAAGGACAGCCCGGCCGCGCAGGCCACCAGCCTGGAGGACCTCGCCGGCTTCAAGCTCGGCGCCCAGACCGGCACCACCTCGCTGACCGCGATCCGCGACGTGATCCAGCCCGACGCCGACCCGCTCGTCTTCGACGACACCAACGTGGCCAAGCAGGCGATGGAGAACGGGCAGGTCGACGCGATCCTGGCCGACCTGCCGACCGCCTTCTACATCAGCGCCGTCGAGATCCCGAAGAGCACGCTGATCGGCCAGTTCCAGGTCGAGGGCGGCGAGACCGAGGAGTTCGGCATGCTCTTCGAGCAGGGCAGCGAGCTGCTGCCGTGCGTCAACGGCGCCCTGGAGACCCTGAGGGAGGACGGCACGCTCGACCAGATCGAGCAGGAGTGGCTGTCCGACGTGGTGAGCGTGCCCGAGCTGCAGTGAGGTCCGCGCGGCACGGGATGATTCTGCGGTGACCACCAAGGTGAACCCCGCGGGCGGCTGGCAGCCGAGCGTGCGGGAGCAGGAGCGCCGCGCCGCGCGCCGGGCGCTGCGGCGACGCCGGACGGCGATCGCCACGCTGGCCAGCGTGGTCGCGATCGCCGGCGTGGCCGTCGCGCTGCTCGCCTCTCCGGGCTGGCCGCGCGTCCAGGCGACCTTCTTCGACCCGGAGCATGCGCGGGACTCGTTGCCGGCGATCGTGGACGGCTTCTGGCTCAACGTGAAGATGTTCCTGATCGCCGAGCCGCTGATCCTGGTCCTCGGCCTGGCGATCGCGCTGGTCCGCCAGTCCCGCTCGCCGTGGCTGGTCCCGGTGCGCGGGTTGGCGACCGGCTACACCGACGTGGTCCGCGGCATCCCGACGCTGCTGCTGGTCTTCCTCTTCGTCTTCGGCATCCCCGGGCTGGGGCTGCAGGGGGTCACCAACTCGATCTTCTTCTGGGCCACGGCCGCGCTGGTGGTCTCCTACTCCGCCTACGTCGCCGAGGTGTTCCGGGCCGGCATCGAGTCGGTGCACCCCTCCCAGATCGCCAGCGCCGAGGCGCTGGCGCTGACCCGCGGCCAGACGATGCGGTTCGTGGTGGTGCCGCAGGCGGTACGCCGGGTCGTGCCGCCGCTGCTCAACGACTTCGTCTCGCTGCAGAAGGACACGGCGCTGGTCGCCTCGGTGTCGCTCTTCGACGCGCTCTTCACGGCCCGCGACTACGCCAACTACAACTTCAACTTCACCCCGTACGTCGTCGTCGCCTGCTTCTTCATCGCGCTGACCGTGCCGCTGGCCCGGCTCTGCGACTGGCTGGCGCGGCGGATCGCGCGCCGGGAGAGGGCGGGAGCGCTGTGACCCGCCGTTCGAACGTGGTGCTGGAGGCACGGAACCTGCGCAAGTCGTACGGCGACCGGGTGGTCCTCGACGACGTCTCGCTGCGCGTCGAGGCGGGCGACGTCGTCTGCCTGATCGGCTCGTCCGGGTCGGGCAAGTCGACGCTGCTGCGCTGCCTCGACCTGCTCGAGGAGATCGACGACGGCGTGATCGAGTTCGGCGGCCGGGAGGTCTCCGACCCGCTGGTCGACCCGCGCGAGGTGCGCCGCGACATCGGCATGGTCTTCCAGGCCTACAACCTGTTCCCGCACCGCACGGTGCTGGCCAACTGCACGCTCGCGCCGCGGGCGGTGCACGGCCTGTCCAAGGCCGACGCGGAGCGGCGGGCCCGGGACCTGCTGATGCGCTTCGGACTCGGCGAGTACGCCGACCAGCACCCCGACCGGCTCTCCGGCGGCCAGCAGCAGCGGGTGGCGCTGGTCCGCGCGCTGTGCACCGAGCCGCGGCTGCTGCTGCTCGACGAGATCACCGCCGCGCTCGACCCCGAGCTGGTCGGCGAGGTGCTCGGCATCGTGCGCGGCCTGGCCGAGGCGGGCACCACGATGGTGATCGCCACCCACGAGATGTCGTTCGCGCGCGACGTCGCCACGCGCGTCTGCTTCCTGGACGGCGGCCGGCTGCTGGAGGAGGGCCCGCCGGAGCAGGTCTTCGCGGCTCCGCGGGAGCAGCGGACGCGGGACTTCCTGCGGCGCGTGCTGCCGGCCTGACCGGGTGGCGGGCGTCGTACCGGCCCCGCTCGTACCGGACCGCGGTGTCCGGTCCCCTGCCACACTGGCCCCATGACCTCGATGCACGACTTCTCCGCGACCTCGATCGACGGCCAGGACCTCGACCTCTCCGCGTACGAGGGCCAGGTGGTCCTCGTCGTCAACGTGGCCTCCCAGTGCGGCCTGACGCCCCAGTACCAGGGCCTGCAGGCGCTGTACGACTCCTACGGCGACAAGGGCTTCACGATCCTCGGCTTCCCGTGCGACCAGTTCGGGCACCAGGAGCCGGGCACGGAGGACGAGATCGCCACCTTCTGCGAGTCGAGCTTCGGGGTCAGCTTCCCGATGTTCGCCAAGATCGAGGTGAACGGCGACGGCGCGCACCCGCTGTACCGGTGGCTCAAGAGCGAGCACGGCGGGATCCTCGGCGACGCGATCAAGTGGAACTTCGCCAAGTTCCTGGTCGGCCCCGACGGTCAGGTGATCGACCGCTACGCCCCGACCACCAAGCCGGAGAAGCTGACCGGCGACATCGAGAAGGCGCTGGCGAAGGCCCGCACCACCGAGGGCTGAGGCCCACACGACCCGAAAAATGCGCCGAGCCGGCAGGAACTTCCTGCCGACTCGGCGTCGGATTCCGCGAGTCGGCAGAAACTGACAGTCAGTTTCTGCCGACTCGCGCGTGGGGCGTCAGACCCCGAGCACCTCGAGGTCGTCGTCGCGGTCCCCGTCCCAGTCGTCCGCGCGGTCCGCGTCGAGCGGCTTGCGGCCCGGGATCGAGTCACGCTCCAGCGCCTCGCCCTCGATGTCGACGTTCGGCAGGATCCGGTCCAGCCAGGCGGGGATCCACCAGGCCTTCTCGCCGAGCAGGAAGAGCACGGCCGGGATCAGCACCATCCGGACGATGAAGGCGTCGAAGAGGATGGAGGCCGCCAGGGCGAAGCCCATCACCTTGATGATCTCGTTGTCGATCAGGATGAACGCGCCGAACACGGCGAGCATGATCGTGGCCGCGGCGCTGACCACGCGGGCGCTGTTGCGGAACCCGTCGATCACGGCCTCGCGGGTGCTCATCCCGTGCACGTGTGCCTCGCGCATCCGGCTCACCAGGAAGACCTGGTAGTCCATCGCCAGGCCGAACACGATGCCGATCAGCATCACCGGCAGGAAGCTGATGATCGGCGCCCCCTCCACGAGCCCGAGGGCGCCCTCCTGGAAGATCAGCACGGTGGCGCCGAAGGTGGCCATGATCGAGAGCAGGAAGCCCAGGGTCGCGGTGAGCGGCACCAGGATCGAGCGGAACACCACGACCAGCAGTACGAACGCCAGGCCGACCACGATCGCCAGGTAGACCGGAAGCGCGTCGCTGAGGCGGTCCGAGACGTCCGTGCCGATGGCGGTCAGGCCGGTGATGCCGACGACGGTGTCGGTCGAGGCCTCGAGCTCCGCCTCGCCCGCGCGCAGGGCGGCGAGCAGGTCGATGGTGGCCTGGTCGGTCGGCCCGGACTCGGGGACGATCCGGATCATGGCGCCGGTGGCCGGCCCCGTCGGCGTACCGGTCTCGTCGGTCGGGGCGTTGGTCAGCACCACCTGGGCGTTCGCGACGCCCTCCTGCTGACCGGCCCAGGCGGCGACGTCGGCGAAGGTCTGCTGGCGGGTGGCGTCGTCGTCGATGCCACGGCCGTCCACGACCGCGAGCAGCACGCCCTCGCGGCCGGGGCCGAAGCCCTCGGTGACCAGGTCCGCGGCCTTCCGCTGGGTGGTCTCGGGCGACGCGGTGCTGTCGGAGGGCAGCGCGGTCTGCATCTGCGCGACCGGCACGGCGAGCGCGCCGAGGACGACCACGACCAGCGCGGCGAACGCGAGCGGCGCCCTGCCGAGCAGGCGGGCCCAGCGCACGCCGTTGTTGACCACCAGGTGGTCCTCGTCGCGCTTCGGGCTGTACTTGCGGACCTGCCCGCCGAACGCCTTCGACTTGAGCATGCCGAGGATCGCCGGCAGCAGTGTGAGGGCGACCAGCACCGCGAGCAGCACGGTCACCGCGGCCGCGAGACCCATGGCGGTCAGGAACGGGATCCCCACCACGGCGAGTGCGGAGAGGGCGATGAGCACGGTCAGGCCGGCGAAGACCACGGCGGAGCCGGCCGTGCCGACCGCGATGCCGGCGGCGTGCCGGCGGTCGTCGGTGTGGTGCAGCTCGGTGCGGTAGCGGGCGAGCAGGAACAGCGTGTAGTCGATGCCGACCGCGAGGCCCAGCATGCTGGCGATGCCCGTGGTGCTCGAGCCGATGGTGTCGGTCAGCGCCGTGGCCGCGGCGACGCCGCCCAGGCCGAGCCCGACGCCGACGACGGCGTTGAGCAGCGGCAGCCCGGCGGCGACCAGCGAGCCGAAGGTGAGCAGGAGCACGAGAAGAGCCACGCCCAGGCCGATCAGCTCGGCGCTCATGCCGTGCTGTGCCATGTCGGTCATGCCGCCGCCGTTGGCCTCGGCGATCAGGCCGGTCTCGTCGGTGGTCTCGGCGAGCAGCTCGGCGAGCGCCTCCTGCGAGGCGGCCTCGATGTCGAGGTTCGAGTCGACGTCCCACGCGAAGGTCATCGTCCCGATCCGGCCGTCCTCCGAGAGCGGGGAGACTGAGGCGGCGTTCTCGAGTGCGGCGTCGACGTCGCCGCCGCTGGCCTCGGCGGCCTGGACGTACAGCTGCTCCCGCGCCTCGGCGGCCACCACCGGGTCGACCAGCTGCGGGTTGGCGCCCTCGGCGTCCGACATCTGCGGCAGCTCGGGGATCGCGGTGATCAGGTCGGCGATCGCGGCGGCGTACTGCGGCTCGTCGAGGGTGTGGCCCTCCGGGGCCGCGACGACGACGTTGACGCTCGGGTCGTCCATGGCGTCGCCGGCGTCGGGGAAGAGCTGCTGCTGCAGCTCGGCAGCCTCCTCGGCGGGGATGCCGGGGATCGTGAACTCGTCCTGCATCGGCTTGGAGAAGGCGGCGGCGAGGCCGCCGATCGTGACCGCGAGGACGACCCAGGCGGCGATGAAGTAGGGCCAGCGCCGGTAGGCGGTGGAGCCGAGTCGGTACAGCAAGCGGGCCATGGGTACTCCTGGGTCCGTTCTGGTGGGGAAGCGCGGCCGTCGTTGGCCGGTCGGGTGGTCTGTCGTGGGCTGGCGGTGCGGTCAGAGCAGGACGGCGCGGGCGTCGGCGACCGCGGCGTCCAGCTCGGTGGTGACCGCACGACTCGGGTCGCGGGCGACGCGGTCGAGGGCGTCGTCGAAGCAGGTGAGGAGGAGGCGCAGCAGCAGCCGCACCCGGGTGGCCGGGAAGTCCGTGCCCTCGCGCTGGCGGACGCCGTCGGCGAGCCGGTCGGCGAAGCACTCGAACCGGGCGTGCACGAGCCGCAGCAGGTGGGGGTCGTTCATGACGGCCTCCCGGAACGCGCTCATCGACCCCGGGTCGTGGATCTCCTGGGTGATCGCCTCCCGCGCGATCGTGGCCAGGTCGTCGAAGAGGTTCCCGGTCGGCCCGCCGGCGAGGAACCGCGCGGCGCTCGCCTCCTCGACGGCGGGCTCGGGGCCGAGGACGACCTCGGCCTTGCCCTCGAAGTAGTTGAAGACGGTGCGCCGCGAGACCTCGGCGGCCTCCGCGAGGTCGTCCATGGTCCAGCCGTCGAAGCCGTGCTCGGTGGTGAGCCGGATCGCGCACTGCTGGAGCCGCCGCGCGGTCGCGTGCCGCTTGGCGGCGCGCGTCGAGGGCGCCGCGGCGACGGTGGTCTCGGACATGGAGAAGATTCTTGCACTCCCCTCCAAATGGGTGCAAAAAGGTGACGTCCGCCACTTTACATCTGAGATTCGCTTGTCAAGTCAATTGACAATCACTACGTTCATGTCAATCAGTCGATCCCGCGGCGCCGCGCGCGCCGTCACCGAGGCGAAGGCGATGTCGATGGCGACCTCACCCACCGATCCGATCCCGAACAGCACCGTCCCGGCGGCATCCGTCGCCGCCTGGCGGGACCGCAAGCGCTACCTGTGGCTCCTCGGCCTCGTGGTCCCGGTGCTCGGCATCCTGATCGTCGGGGTGTACGCCGTCGCCGGCTGGCACTGGGTGCTCTGGGCCGGACCGATCGTGATCCTCGGCGTGGTGCCGGCCATCGACCTCTCGACGGGCCTGGACCGCTCCAACCCGCCCGACGACATGATCGAGCGGCTGGAGAAGGACAGGTATTACCGCTGGATCACCTTCGCCTACCTCCCGATCCAGTACGCCGCCCTCGTCGCGGTCTGCGCGATGATCGCCGGCGTCAACCCGATCGCCTGGACCGCCGACCTGCTCGGCGTCGCCGACTGGCTCGCCGCCCACGTCAGCGCCGACCTGGTCCGTGACTTCGACCTGACCACGCTCGACAAGGTCGCGGTGGCGATCTCGGTCGGCTGCATCGGCGGGATCGGCATCAACACCGCGCACGAGCTCGGCCACAAGCGGGAGGCGAACGAGCGCTGGCTCTCCAAGATCGCGCTCGCCCAGTCCGGCTACGGCCACTTCTACATCGAGCACAACCGCGGCCACCACGTCCGCGTCGCCACCCCCGAGGACCCGGCCTCCAGCCGGCTCGGCGAGACGTTCTACGAGTTCTGGCCGAGGACCGTGGCCGGCTCGCTGCGCAGCGCCTGGCGCCTGGAGAAGCGCCGGTACGCGCGCAAGGGGACGCACCCGTTCCACCTCGGCAACGACGTGCTCAACGCCTGGCTGATGTCGGCGGTGCTGTTCGGCGCCCTGATCGCGCTCTTCGGGTGGCAGATCGCGCCGTACCTCGCCGTCCAGGCCGTCGTCGGCTTCTCGCTGCTCGAGGTCGTCAACTACCTCGAGCACTACGGGATGCTGCGGCAGAAGGTCGGCGTCGGCGAGCGGCAGCGCTACGAGCGGGTCGACCCGTCCCACTCGTGGAACTCCAACAACATCGCCACCAACGTGCTGCTCTACCACCTGCAGCGGCACAGCGACCACCACGCCAACCCGACCCGGCGCTACCAGACCCTGCGCGACTTCGAGGAGTCCCCGGTGCTGCCGACCGGGTACGCCGGGATGATCCTGCTCGCGCTCGTCCCGCCACTGTGGCGCCGCGTGATGGACCCCCGCGTGGTCGCCCACTACGGCGGGGACGTGTCGCTGGCCAACCTGCAGCCCCGGACCCGGGAGCGCTACCTGCGCAAGTACGCCGCAGCGCCGGTGGCTGACGTGCCCCCGGTGGTTGAGGTGCGAGGCGCCCCGGCGCAGAGCGGCCCGGTGGTTGAGGTGCGAGCGAAGCGAGCCTCGAAACCACCCACCGAGCCGCCCGCCGACGAGGTCCTCGCCGCCCGCTGCCCCGGCTGCGGCTACACCTACGAGGTCGAGGCGGGCAACGAGCTGGAGGGGTTCGCGGCCGGCACCGCCTGGGCCGACATCCCCGACGACTGGTGCTGCCCGGACTGCGGCGTGCGGGAGAAGGCCGACTTCGTCCCGGTCGACCGCCTCGAGGTCTGAGGTGGTGCGGTGTCGGCGGAATGGTGGTCCCTTGGGCAGGTGGCTAGGCTGCCGGAACCGGTGTCGCTGACGCCGGTCGGCCTGATCGGGCAGGCTGGTGGCGACGACCCCCGTCGGGTCGCCGCGGTTCCAAGGACGAAGGACGCAACGCCCATGCCCACCGCCGCCGGTGCGACCGACGGCCGCACGCCCCCGAACGGTCCCACCTCCCTGCGCGACCGGCTCTGCGACGCGGCCACCGAGCTGCTGACCACCGAGGGCTGGGGCCGGGTGACGATGGCCCGCCTCGCCGACCGCGTGGGCGTCAGCCGGCAGACGGTCTACAACGAGATCGGCACGAAGAACGACCTCGCCGAGGTCGTCGTGCTGCGCGAGCTGGACCGGTTCATGGCGCAGGTGACGCTCTCCTTCGACGAGCACCCCGACGACCTGGTCGCCGCGATCCGCGAGTCCGCGCGCCGGGTGCTCGGCTACGCCCGGGACAACCCGCTGCTGCACGCCGTCGTCTCCGCGACCCACGGGGCGGACACCGAGCTGCTCCCGCTGCTCACCACGCACAGCCAGTACCTCCTCGACGGCGCCAAGCAGGTCGTGGCGCGGCGCCTCGCCGCGTACCCGCTCACGCTCACCCCGGAGCAGGTGGACGCCTGCATCGACGTCGTGGTCCGGGTGGTCCTGAGCCACGTCATGCAGCCCTCGGGGGACCCCGAGCGGACCGCGGAGGACATCGCCTTCATCGCCGGACGCGTGCTGCGCTGACCGATCGGTCGCCCGCGGCCGCGATCGACACTATTCTCGGGCGGTGGGGGAGGGCAGCAGCATGAGCACAGAGCGCCGACCAGTGCGCCGACGGGCGCGGCGGGCGATCGCGGGCGCGGTCGCTGCCGTCGTACTGCCCGCGCTGCTGTTCGCCGCCTGTGCCCCGGAGGAGACGACGGAGAGCATCGACCCGCGGCAGCCGGTCAGCGGCGAGGGGGCGCCCAGTCCCGACGCCGCCGACCCCGAGCACGCCGTCGGCCCGCCTGGGCCGTTCACCACCCGCCTGTACGGCGACGACCTGCTGGTGGTCTCCGACGACACCCTCGCCCCGCGGCTGGTCAAGCGGATCAAGGCCGTGAAGGTCGGCGGGCGGCGCGGGGTGACGGCCGCGGAGCCGCTCTCCTTCGCCCAGTTCGCGGTGGAGAACAGGACCTACGACATCGCCGCGATCAACCCGTCCACCTTCCGCGCCTTCACGGGGCAGACGAGCGCCACCTGGCAGGAGCAGTGGGAGCGCGTCGCGGGCGGCGAGATCGCGGTCCGGTCCGGGCTGCGCAAGAAGCTGCCGCTCGACGACGAGGGCTACCTCGCGGTCGGCTCCGGCCAGAACACGCACCGCATCCACGTCGGCGCCTGGTCGCCCTCGGACGTGGACGTCATCGACGCGATGGTCAACGTCAAGTGGGGCAACGAGCTCGGGATGCCGGTGGGCAACGCCCTGCTGATCAACACCGGCCTGGCCTCGCCGAAGGAGGTGCGGGCCAAGATCGAGGAGCTGGCCGACCTCTCGATCACCGCGCTCGACATCGTCGCCCAGTCCGGAATCGACCCGGACACCTACCAGACGGTGATCCCCGTCGGCTCGTTCGCCGACGCCGTGGGCGTCTACCGCTACACCCCGGTCGGCGGCGGTCGCGTGCAGCCGCAGGCGGCCTGGGTCTCCACCCACATCACCACCGAGGCGATGCCCATCCTCGGCTCGATGACCTGCAACAAGGCGATGATGCCCCAGCTGCGCGCGGCGCTGATCGAGATCGTGCAGGCCGGGCTGGCCGACGAGATCCACCCCGGCGAGTACGCCGGCTGCTACTACCCGCGCTTCATCGCCGGCACCAACACCCTGTCCAACCACTCCTTCGGGCTCGCCTTCGACATCAACGTCCCGGGCAACGGGCGCGGCACCGTCGGGCAGATCGACCGCGGGGTGGTCGCCATCTTCAAGCGCTGGGGCTTCGCCTGGGGTGGCGACTGGAGCTACACCGACCCGATGCACTTCGAGCTGTCGCGGATCGTCAAGCCCGGCTGAGTTGGATGGGCCGAGCGCGTCTCCGCTTCGCTCCCTCCGCGTGCTTGCGCCGCGTTCCCCGCGATCGCAGCCGTCTAGCCACCGGTGGTTGAGGTGCGAGCGGAGCGAGCCTCGAAACCACCGTCCGGTGGCCGAACAATCGTGACAGCATGACTGTCACGGTTGTGTCATGATCGCTCCCATGACGTACGCGCTCGGTCAGGGGACGGGCCCGCTCCAGGGCATCAAGGTCGTCGAGATCGCCGGGATCGGGCCGAGCCCGCACGCCTGCATGATCCTCGCGGACCTCGGCGCGGACGTGATCCGGGTCGAGCGCCCCGGTGGGCAGATGCTCGCCGGCGGCTCCCACGACCTGCTCAACCGCGGCCGGCCCAGCGTCGCCCTCAACCTCAAGGACCCCAAGGCGATCGGATGCGTGCTCGACCTGGTCGAGGGCGCCGACGTGCTGGTCGAGGGGATGCGCCCCGGCGTGCTGGAGCGGCTCGGCCTCGGCCCCGAGGCGTGCCACGAGCGCAACCCGCGCCTGGTCTTCGCCCGGATGACCGGCTGGGGCCAGGACGGCCCGTGGGCGCAGGCGGCGGGCCACGACATGAACTACGTGGCGATCACCGGCACCCTCTTCGGCCTCGGGCAGGAGAAGGCGAAGCCCCAGTTCCCGGCCAACCTGGTCGGCGACTTCGGCGGCGGCTCGACGTACCTGGTGATCGGCATCCTCTCCGCCCTGCTCGAGTCACGGATCTCCGGCAAGGGCCAGGTCGTCGACGCCGCGATCGTGGACGGCACGGCGAACCTCAACGCGATGACGTCGGCGTTCCTGGCGGGCGGCACGTTCCGCGAGGAGCGGGCGGCGAACCTGCTCGACGGCGGCGCGCCGTACTACGACATCTACGAGACGGCCGACGGCGAGCACATGTCCGTCGGCGCGCTGGAGCCGCAGTTCTACGAGGAGCTCGTGACGCTGCTCGGGATCAAGGAGACGGCCCCGGACCGCTACGACCCGGCCAACGCGGACGAGCTCCGGGCGCTGCTCGCGGCCACGTTCAGGACGCGGACCCGCGACGAGTGGTGCGCCGTCTTCGACGCCACCGACGCCTGCGTGGCGCCGATCCTGCGGATGAGCGAGGCCCCGGACCACCCGCACATCAAGGCGCGGGAGATCTTCGTCGAGCACGAGGGCCTGGTGCAGCCGGCCCCCGCGCCCCGGTTCTCGCGGACCGGCGCCACCCTCGGCCTCCCGCCCGCCCCGAAGGCCGGCTCGCACACCCGTGAGGCGCTCGCGGCGTGGGGGATCGAGGACGTCGACGGGCTGATCGAGTCGGGCGCCGCCGTCCAGGCCTAGCCGAAACGGGGCTCGCGGCACGCCGAACCGGGGCTCGCGGCACGCCCCGGCCTCACTGCCGGCTCGGGCTGCCCCAAGCCCCTGTTCGGGCTGCCCCAAGCCCCTGTTCGGGCCGCCCTAACCCCCGGTTCGGCGGCGGGGGGTGCGGGCGGCGCGCGCCACCGCGGCCTCGTACGCCGTCACCAGACCGCCGACGGAGAGCGGCTTGAGCCGCTCCATCACCTCGCGGAAGTGGTCGGACTCGACGTCGTCGTACAGCGGGGCGAGCTCGCGGTGGACGACGTCGTGCAGCTCCTTGGCCATCTGGTCGCCGTGGGCGGCGTAGATCTGCGCTGCGGCGACCGCGACCGACCGCGGGAAGCCGAGGTCGATCAGGCGCACGCCGATCGCGAGCTGGTTGCTGGCCACCAGGTAGCCCGACTCGCGCACCCGCAGCACGCCCAGGGCGTTCAGGGTGGCGATGTCCTCCTCGGAGAGGGAGCGGCCGGCCTTGGCCTCGAGCTGCTCGTGGCTCATCTCGACCGGCAGGTCGGCCTGCCAGGGGGCGAGCATGGTGCGCGCCAGCGCGATGTCCTCCGGGGTGGCGTCGGCGGGGATGCCGGCGACGTACTTCTCGATCGCGGCGAGGGTGAAGCCGTGGGCCTGCAGCTCCTGGACCAGCTCGAGCCGGGCCACGTGGTCGGCGGAGTAGAACCCGGACCGGCCGCGCCGGATCGGCGGCGGCACCAGGCCGCGGGAGGTGTAGAAGCGCAGGGTGCGGACGGTGATCCCCGCCCGCTGGGTCAGCTCCTCCAGCGTCAGCAGGGCGTCTCCCGAGCCCTCGCCCGGCGCCGTCGCGGTCACCATGACAGTCATCGTGTCACAGTCGGCCGCCCTGGTGTCGGACGGCGCCGCCGAGAGGCGCGGTGGAGGCCCGCCCCTTGACTGTGACACCGTTAGTGTCACAATCGGAGGACAGCTCCTATCGCGCGGCACGAGCCTGACCGCGCGTACCACTCCGATCGAGGACGGTCATGGCAGAAGCATTCGTGTACGACCACATCCGCACGCCGCGCGGCAAGGGCAAGGCCAACGGCAGCCTCCACGAGGTCAAGCCCGTCGACCTGGCGGTCGGCCTGCTCGACGAGGTCAAGGTGCGCAACCCCGGTCTCGACCCGGCCCGCGTCGACGACGTGGTCCTCGGTGTCGTCTCGCCGATCGGCGACCAGGGCGGCGACATCGCCAAGACCGCCGCGATCGCGGCCGGCTACCCCGACACCGTCGCGGGCGTTCAGCTCAACCGCTTCTGCGCCTCGGGCCTCGAGGCGGTCAACCAGGCCGCCGGGCGCGTGCGCGGCGGCATGGAGGACCTGATCCTCGCCGGCGGCGTGGAGTCGATGAGCCGCGTGCCGATGGGCTCCGACGGCGGCGCGTGGGCCGGCGACCCGGCCACCGCGTTCAAGGCCGGCTTCGTGCCGCAGGGCATCGGTGCCGACCTGATCGCCACCGTCGAGGGCTGGAACCGCGAGGACGTCGACGCGTACGCCGCCGAGTCGCACGCCCGCGCCGCCAAGGCCTGGGCCAACGGCTACTTCGACGGCGCGATCGTGCCCGTCAAGGACCTCAACGGCGTGACCGTGCTGGACCGCGACGAGACCGTCCGCCCGGGCACCTCGGTCGAGGGCCTCGCCGGCCTCAAGCCGTCCTTCGCCCAGATCGGCCGCGACGCCGGCTTCGACGACGTGGCGCTGGAGAAGTACCACTGGCTGGAGAAGATCAACCACGTCCACCACGCCGGCAACTCGTCGGGCATCGTGGACGGCGCCGCGCTGACCCTGATCGGCAACGAGCAGGTCGGCTCCGACCTCGGCCTCACCCCGCGGGCCCGCATCGTCTCGATGGCGGTCTCCGGCGCGGACCCGATCATCATGCTGACCGGCCCCGCCCCGGCCGCCCGCAAGGCGCTGGCCAAGGCCGGCCTCGAGGTCGGCGACATCGACCTGTTCGAGATCAACGAGGCGTTCGCCGCCGTCGCCATGCGGTTCATGCGCGACATGGGCATCAGCCACGACATCACCAACGTCAACGGCGGCGCGATCGCGATGGGTCACCCCCTCGGCGCGACCGGCGCGATGATCCTCGGCACGTTGATCGACGAGCTCGAGCGGCGCGACCTGCGCCGCGGCCTCGCCACGCTCTGCGTCGGCGGCGGCATGGGCATCGCGACCATCGTCGAGCGCGTCTGAGCGCCAGCCGACCCCCTCGTACCTCTCCGCACCACAAGGACACCATTCACAGTGAGCACTGAGACCCTGACCGCCGTGCGCTACGAGCGTGACGCCGACGGCATCGTCACCCTGACCCTGGACGACCCGAACCAGAGCGCCAACACCATGAACGAGCTCTACTCCTCGTCCATGAACGCGTGCATCGACCGCCTCTACGACGAGGTGGACGACGTCACGGGCGTCGTCATCACCAGCGCCAAGAAGACCTTCTTCGCCGGTGGCGACCTGAAGAACATGATGAAGACGACCCCGGCCGACGCCGAGCAGGTCTTCCAGAGCACCGAGGTCATCAAGTCCGGGCTGCGCCGCCTGGAGAAGTTCCCCAAGCCGGTCGTGGCCGCCATCAACGGCGCCGCGCTCGGCGGCGGCTGCGAGATCACCCTGGCCTGCAACCACCGGATCGCGGTCGACGGCAAGTACAAGATCGGCCTGCCCGAGTCGACCCTCGGCCTGCTCCCCGGCGGCGGCGGCGTCACCCGCACCGTGCGCATGTTCGGCCTGCAGTCGGCGCTGATGGACTTCCTGCTCCAGGGCTCGCAGTTCGCCCCGGCCGCGGCGCAGAAGAAGGGCCTGGTCGACGAGGTCGTCGCGACCATCGACGAGCTGGTCCCGGCCGCCAAGGCGTGGATCAAGGCCAACCCCGAGGCCGGCGCCCAGCCGTGGGACGCCCCCGGCTACAAGATGCCCGGCGGTACGCCGAAGTCGCCGGCCCTGGCCGCGTTCCTCCCGGCCTTCCCGGCGATGCTGCGCCAGCAGACGAAGGGTGCCGTCTTCCCGGCCGCCCGGGCGATCCTCTCGGCCGCGGTCGAGGGTGCCCAGGTCGACTTCGACACCGCCTCGCGGATCGAGTCGCGCTACCTGGCCAACCTGATGGTCAACCAGGGCGCGAAGAACATGATCCAGGCGTTCTTCTTCGACCTGCAGGCGATCAACTCCGGTTCGCTGCGCCCGCAGGGCATCGAGAAGTACACCGCCCAGAAGGTCGTCGTGCTGGGCGCCGGCATGATGGGCGCGGGCATCGCGTACGTGATGGCCAAGGCCGGCGCGGAGGTCGTCCTCAAGGACATCTCCACCGAGGCCGCCGAGAAGGGCAAGGCCTACTCCGCCGGCCTGCTCGACAAGGCGATCAGCCGCGGCCGGTCGACCGAGGAGAAGAAGGCCGAGCTGCTCGCCCGGATCACCGCGACCGCCGACCCGGCCGACGCCGCCGGCGCCGACATCGTGATCGAGGCGGTCTTCGAGGACCCGGCCCTCAAGGCCAAGGTCTTCGCGGAGATCCTGCCGCACCTCGCCCCGGGCGCGCTGCTCTGCTCCAACACCTCCACGCTGCCGATCACCGAGCTCGCCAACGGCCTGGAGAACGACGCCGACCGCTCGCGCTTCATCGGTCTGCACTTCTTCAGCCCGGTCGACAAGATGCCGCTGGTCGAGATCATCGCCGGCAAGGAGACCTCCGACGAGGCGCTCGCGAAGGCGTACGACGTGGTGCTGCAGATGCGCAAGACCCCGATCGTGGTCAACGACAGCCGCGGCTTCTACACCTCGCGGGTGATCGGCTACATGGTCAACGAGGGCATGGCGATGCTCGCCGAGGGCATCGCGCCGTACTCGATCGAGCGCGCCACCACCTCGGCCGGCTACCCGGCCCCGGTGCTGCAGCTGAGCGACGAGCTCAACCTGGAGCTGATGGGCAAGATCGCCAAGGCGACCCGCGAGGCCGCCGAGCGCGACGGCCAGGACCTGCCCGAGCACCCCGGCAACGCCGTGGTCGCGAAGATGCTGGAGGCCGGTCGCGCCGGACGCCTGCGCGGCGCGGGCTTCTACGAGTACGTCGACGGCAAGCGCGGCTCGATCTGGTCCGGCCTGTCCGAGCTGTTCCCGGTCGCGGCCGAGCAGCCCGACATCCAGGACATCCGCGACCGGATGCTCTTCGCCGAGGCCCTGGAGACCGCCAAGTGCTTCGAGGAGGGTGTGATCACCTCCGCCGCGGCCGCCAACATCGGCTCGATCATGGGCATCGGCTTCCCGCCGCAGACCGGTGGTGCCGCCCAGTTCATGACCGGCTACGAGGACAAGGCCACCGGCGAGGTCGGCCTGAACGCGTTCCTCAAGCGGGCCGACGAGCTGGCCGCGAAGTACGGCTCGCGCTTCGAGGCCACCCCGTGGCTGCGTGAGCTGGCCGCGTCGGGTGGGTCGTTCCCGGCCTGATTCGGTTGGTCGCGTCGGAATCACCGGTCGACCGGTGATTCCGACGCTTCCCGGGCGTTGAAGTGCCTGTCAAGCGCATGAACCACCGGTCAACCGGTGATTCGTGCGACTGATGTGACGAAGGGCCGGCCCCCACGGGGCCGGCCCTTCGTGCTCCCCGCACAGCCCCGACAGCCCCACGGCCCAACGCTCCCGCCCATCCCGCGACCGCAGGAGATTCCCATCCGAACAACCACTAGGGTCGGGGCCGTGACCGCGACCACACCGACTCCCGGCCAGCCCCAGAGTCCCCTCCGAGTCCTGATCACCGGCGCCGCCCAGGGCCTGGGCGCGTCCCTCGCCGCCGCCTGGGAGCAGCGCGGCGCCACGGTGCTGCGCACCGACCGCCCGGCGGTCGCTGTGGAGCGCGCGGACATCTTCGCGCTCGACATCACCAGCGACGCCGACTGGGCGGCCGCGCGGGACCACGTCGAGCGCACCTGGGGCGGCCTGGACGTGCTGGTCAACAACGCCGGCATCGCCGGCGGCGGGCGGCTGGACGTCTCCACGATGGAGGAGTGGCAGCGGCTGGTCGACATCAACCTGATGGGCGCCGTCCGCGGCACCGCGACCTTCACCCCTCTCCTCAAGCGCCAGCGCGGCGGCACGATCGTCAACGTCGCCTCGCTCGCGGGCCTCGTCCACCCCGCGGGGATGGCCGGCTACAACGCCACGAAGGCCGCGGTGGTGGCCCTGACCGAGACGACCGGGCACGAGCTGGCGGCGTACGGCGTGACCGCGCACGTCGTCTGCCCGTCCTACTTCCGCACCGGGCTGCTGGCCGGCGCGCAGGGCGCCGACACGGCGCTGACCGACGTGATGACGCAGCTGGTCGACCACGCCCGCCTCGGCCCCGACGACATCGCGGCCGCGGTGCTGGAGGGCCTGGACGCCGGGACCGAGGTGATCCTGCCCGACCCGGACGCAGCGCGCGCCTACGCGCTGAAGCTGGCCGACCGGGCGGCGTACGACCAGACCATGCGCGCGCAGGCGCGCAAGCTCGCGGTGGCCGCGGGGGAGTTCGCATGAGCCCGCAGGTGCCGGAGGAGTCCCGCGCGGTCCGCGACGAGGACGCCTTCGACGTACCGGCCCTCGCCGAGTGGCTGGGCCGCGGCCCGATCGCGGAGGTCCGGCAGTTCCCGGGCGGCGCCTCGAACCTCACCTACCTGCTGCGGATGGCCGGCGGCGAGGAGCTGATCCTGCGCCGCCCGCCGACGGGCACCAAGGCCAAGGGCGCCCACGACATGGCCCGGGAGTACCGGATCCAGGAGGGCCTCGCGCCGGTCTTCGACAAGGTCGCCCCGATGGTCGCCTACACGAGCGAGGCGGAGAGCCCGATCGGCGCCGAACTCTACGTGATGGAGCGCGTGCGCGGCGTCATCCCCCGCCAGGACTTCGGCTTCCCGATCACCCCGGAGCAGGCCTCCGGCCTGTGCCGCGCGAGCATCGACACCCTGGTCGACCTGCACGCCGTCGACGTCACGCGGGTCCCGGTCCTGCAGGAGCTCAACAAGGGCCCGGGGTACGTCGAGCGCCAGATGTCCGGCTGGATCAAGCGCTTCGAGAACGCCCGCACCGACGACACCGGCGACTGGAGCGACGTCGTCGACTGGCTGCGCGAGCACCAGCCCGAGGACGTGGCGCAGGTGCTGGTGCACAACGACTACCGCTTCGACAACATGGTCCTCGACGCCGACGACCCGACCCGGATCGTGGCGCTGCTCGACTGGGAGATGGCCACCGTCGGCGACCCGCTGATGGAGCTGGGCAACTGCCTGACGTACTGGGTGCAGGCCGACGACGACGAGTTCCTGCTGGCGTTCCGTCGCCAGCCGACGAACGCGCCGGGGATGTGGACCCGCCGGCAGGTCGTCGAGCACTACTGCGAGCGCGCCGGCTACGACCTGACCCCCGAGCAGCTGCGGTTCTACGAGGTGTTCGGTCAGTTCCGGCTGGCGGTCATCGTGCAGCAGATCTGGTACCGCTACTTCCACGGCCAGACCACCAACCCCGCCCACGCGCAGATGGGCGCCGGCGTCGCCTACATGGAGTCGCGCTCCCGCCGGCTCATCGCCGGCGAGGGCTGAGGCGTGGGGGTCCTCAGCCTGGTCCGGCACGGCCAGGCGTCGTTCGGCGCCGACGACTACGACGTGCTCTCCGAGGTCGGCCGGGCGCAGGCGCGGATGCTCGGCCGGTGGATGGCCGACGTCGAGCCGCACCCGGTCTCGGCGGTGCGCGGCGGGATGCGCCGCCACCGCGAGACCTGGGAGGGGATGCTCGACGGCGCCGACTGGTCGGGGGTGGACGCGGAGGTCGACCCCAACTGGGACGAGTTCGACTTCCTCGCCGTGCTCGCGCACCACGGCGAGCACACGGGCGACACCATCGGTCACGACGTCGACCGCCGCGAGTTCCAGCGGTACTTCGAGCGTGCCACCGGGCACTGGATCGCGGCCGCGGCCGAGGAGCCCTACCCGGAGCCGTTCGCCGACTTCGTGGCCCGCGCGCGGACCGCGCTGCGCACCGCGGCCGCGCAGCCCGGGCCCACGGTGGCAGTCACCTCCGGTGGCGTGATCGCGGCGCTCGCCGCGGTGCTGCTCACGCCCGGCGCGCTCCAGGTCGGCGGCGACCCGGTGGCGCTCGGCTCCCTGTGGGAGCGGCTCAACACGGTCGTGGTGAACACGTCGGTCACCCGGGTCCTGGTCGGCGCGTCGGGGGCGCGCCTGCTGACCTTCAACGAGCACAACCACCTGGACCGGGGCCTGGTCACCTACCGCTGAGCGCGGCGGCCGCCCCGCGCGTTGGGCGGGATGACGGGCAGGTCTGTGCCCGCGGGAGGGCGTTTCGTGCGCGCGGAGCCCTGGCGGCGGCGTAACGTGCTTCGGCGTGTGACGGTTGACTGCTCAGGGGTGGCCCTCGGTGCGATCCCGGCGTCGGTCCTCCGGCGCGCATCAAGGATGTCCCTTCGCGAGGAGTAGTCCGATGGTCCCTCCGGTACGAGGCGCGGCCAGGCCGCACCACTCGGGTCGTACCCGCCGATCGCGCGGCCTGGCCGCGCTCGCCCTGACGCTCGCCGGCATGGTCGGCCTGAGCGCGATGTCGACGCCCGCGTGGGCCGACCCCGATCCCCTGGACGGCGGCGCCGGCCCCGGCGCCGAGGACGGCTCCGGCGCCACGGCGGCCGCCGAGGACGTCCGGGAGTTCAGGTCCGGCCGCTACATCGTGGTGCTGGCGGCGCCCCCGGCGACGGGGTACGCCGCCACGCGCGCCGGCGCCGGCCGCGGGTTCGACGCCCGCACGCCCCAGGTGCGCGCCTACAGCGACCGGCTGGCGGCGTCGCACGAGGCGCTCGGCGACGACCTCGGCTTCGACGTCGAGCGCAGCTTCACCATCGCCACCAACGGCTTCGTCGCGGACCTCAGCGCCCGGCAGGCGACCGAGCTCGCCGGCGACCGACGGGTGCTGCTGGTCGAGAGGAACAGGCTCGTCCACGCCGACACGTGGAACACCCCCAGCTTCCTCGGCCTCACCGGCAGGGACGGCGCCTGGCGGGAGCACGGCGGGCCGCGCCGGGCCGGTGCCGGCGTCGTCGTCGGCGTGATCGACTCCGGCATCTGGCCGGAGTCCAAGAGCTTCCGCGCCGCGCCGCTGACCGCCGCGCCGCGCGGCAAGTGGGACCTCTCGATCGACGGCACCACGACCCGGATGGAGAAGGCCGACGGGCGGGTCTTCCACGGCGAGTGCGAGGCCGGCGAGGAGTTCGACGTCTCCGACTGCAACGGGAAGATCATCTCCGCCCGCTACTTCGTCGACGGCTACGGCCTGGACCGCGTCGCAGAGGACGACTACGCGTCCCCGCGCGACGGCGACGGCCACGGCACCCACACCGCCTCCACCGCCGCCGGCGTCCGCGCCCGGGCACGGGTCGAGGGGGTCCGGTTCGGCACCGTGAGCGGGATGGCGCCGGCCGCGAAGGTCGCCGTCTACAAGGCGCTCTGGGCCACCGAGGACGGCAGCACCGCCACCGGCACCAGCTACGACCTGGTGTCCGCCATCGACCAGGCCGTCGCCGACGGCGTCGACGTCATCAACTACTCGGTCTCCGGGCCGACCGACACCACCATCGAGGCCGCCGAGATCGCCTTCGAGGGCGCGGCCGAGGCCGGCGTCTTCGTGGCCGCCTCCGCCGGCAACGAGGGGCCCGGCGCCTCCACGGTCGCCCACAACAGCCCGTGGCTGACCACGGTCGCCGCGAACACCCACTACAGCTTCGAGAACACCCTGGTGCTCGGCAACGGCAAGAAGATCGTCGGCGCCTCGATCAGCGACGCTCCGCTGCCGTCGTCACCGTTGGTCGCGGCGGTCGACTCCGGCAACGGCTCGACGAGCCCCGACGACACCGCGCTCTGCGCCCCCGACAGCCTGGACCCGGCGATCGTGGGCGGCACGATCGTCGTCTGCGACCGCGGCATCTACGACCGGGTCGCGAAGAGCGCCGAGGTGGCCCGCGCCGGCGGCGTCGGCATGGTCCTGGCCAACGTCGACCCGGGCAGCCTGGACGCCGACTTCCACTCCGTGCCGACCATCCACATCCCCGACACCAAGTCGCCGGTCGTCTACGACTACCTCGACGCGGCGGGGGCCTCGGCCACCGCCAGCTTCGTCCTCGGCAACCAGACGAGGAAGGTGACCCCGGTGCCGCAGGTCGCCGGGTTCTCCTCCCGCGGCCCGGCCGCCTCCGACGACAGCGACCTGCTGAAGCCCGACATCTCCGCGCCGGGCGTGAGCATCCTCGCCGCGGTCGCGCCGCCGTCGAACAGCGGGCGGGACTACGACCTCTACTCCGGTACGTCGATGGCCGCGCCGCACATCGCGGGCCTGGCCGCGTTCATGTACGGCGTCCACCCCTACTGGTCGCCGATGCGGGTCAAGTCGGCGATGATGACCACCGCGACCAACCTCAAGGACGCCGACGGCAAGCGGTCGCGGGACCTCTTCGCCCAGGGCTCCGGGCAGGTGAGGCCGACGAAGATGTTCGATCCGGGGCTCTTCGTGGTCTCCGACGGCCAGGACTGGCGCGGCTACCTCACCGGCCGCGGCCTCGACACCGGCGTACCGGCGATCGAGACCAAGGACCTGAACGTCCCCTCGATGGCGCAGGGCTACGTCTCCAGCGAGACCTCGCTGACCCGCCGGTTCACGGCCAGCCGGCCCGGCGTCTGGAACATCCGGGTCCAGGTGCCCGGCTTCGAGGCGACCGCCGACCGCGCGCAGCTCGTCTCCAAGCGCCGCGGTGACCTGGAGGACGTCACCTTCCACTTCCAGCGCACCACGGCGCCGCTCGGCGAGTTCGCCTTCGGGTACGCGGTGCTCACCGGCCCGACGCGGGTCCGGCTCCCGATCGCCCTCCGGCCGGTCTCGGTGAAGGCGCCGACCTCGGTCGCGGTCGAGGGCGCCGGGTCCTACGGCTCGACCGCGGTCGACATCGTCGGCGGCTTCGACGGCGACCTGGACGTCGCCACCCGCGGGCTCGTCGAGGGCTTCGTGGACGAGGGTGCGCTCGCGGTCGGCGACAGCGCGATCCCGTGCGTGACGATCGGTGCGGGCAGCGAGCTGGCCCAGTTCGACCTGGTCGCGCCGGACCCCGACAGCGACCTCGACCTGTACGTCTACGCCGCCGACACCTGCGACCCGAGCACGATCTTCGCCTACGTCGGCGACGCGGCCACGCCGTCGGCAGGGGAGACCTTCACCGCCGAGGGCCTGCCCGAGGGCACCTACATCGTCGAGGTCAACGCCTACGACTCCGGCTCGGTGGAGCCGGTGCCGTACTCGCTGCGGGTCTACGACGTCGGCGGCTCGCCCGAGGTCGGTGACCTGACGGTGACGCCGAACCCGGTGCCGATCGAGACGGGCGTGGAGACGTCGTACGACCTCGGCTGGTCCGGGCTCGACCCCGACGCGCACTACTTCGGCCTGGCCGAGTACGCGGGTGCACCGAACCCCACCTACATCTACATCGACACGACCTCGTGAGGCCCGATGGTGGGTCGTGTGCCTGACACCCCTCGATAGGAGGGGCTCAGGCACACGACCCGCACCGGCGGATCGTCAGTTGCCGTGGATGGCGGGGCCCAGCCCGACCCACCACTGCGCGGTCTCCGGAGCGGTCGGCGTGAGGTCGCGCAGCCGGTCCTTGAAGCCCTGCAGGCCGAGGCTGAGCAGGGCCGCGCGGGCGGCCGGGCTGTCCGGAGCGGTCCGCGCGGTGTCGGAGAGCGCCTCCACGGTGCAGTCCGAGAGCGGGACCTGGGTCGCGCCGAGGGTGGCGATGGCCCGGGCGCGCAGCGGCACCCGAGCCTCGGCGCTGACCGCCTCGACGAGCCGGTCGGCGTCGGTGGTGTGGGCCATCCGGCCGAGCAGCGACCAGCACTGACCGGCGACCTGGTCGTCCGGGTGCGTCGTCAGCTCGAGCACGCCGGCGCTGACCTGGCCGGCGTACGGGCTGGCGAGGAGCACCTGCGTGGCGGTGTGGCGTCGCTCGCGCTGGCTGTGGAAGAGGGCGAACCGGATCAGGGTGCGCAGCATCCGGTCGGGCTCGTGCGGCGCGCGCCCGGCCGCCTCCTCGAGCTGGCGGGCGACGTGCTCGCTGACGCCGCGGGCGAGGTCGGGGTCGACCAGCTCCGCGTTCTCGCGGACCCGGGTCAGCGCGAGCCGGGTCGACCGGCTCTGCACCACCGAGCAGACCCGCGAGAAGGCGGCGTCGGGCAGGTACGAGGCGAGCTCGAGGATGGCGACGCGCGGCCGGTCGCCGGCCCGCTGCAGGCTGTAGCCGACGTGCGCCTCGACCTCGGGCGCGTCGGGGGGCAGGTGCCCCGAGGTGACGAGCCGGGCGGTCAGGATCTCGGCGGCGCCGCGCAGGCTGTCGCTCGGTGAGGCGAGCAGGCGCTGGACGAGCTTGCGGACCCCGTCGTCGGGGTCCTCGGCGAGCAGCAGGAGCGCCAGGGTGACCAGCTGGGCACCGGGCTCGAGGACGATCCGGCCCACGCCACGGCTCATGTGCGGCCGCGCGGCGCGGTGCTGGATCAGGGCGGCGGCCGCCTCGTACCGGCGGGCGGCGGCCAGGCCACGGGCCCGGACGAGCTCGCCGAGCAGCCGGTCGGCGAGCAGCTGCCAGGTCGCCTCCGGCAGGTAGATGTGCTCGTAGGTGGTGATGCAGTCGGCCAGGTCGAGCCACTCCGAGCCGGTCATCCGGTCCTCGGCGACGTGGGTCAGCAGCGCGTCGATCGAGCGCTCGCTGACCGGCGACCAGCCGCGGGCGGAGACCTCGCGGAGGTGGCCCAGCCGGACCAGCCGGCGGCGCGCCGTGTCGAGCGTGTGGGGCTCGACGCCCGAGACCGTCTCGTAGGCGCGGACCAGCCGGGGGGAGAGGGGCTCGAGGCCCGACTCCCACCGCGAGATCCGGCTCGAGTCGGCCCGTACGCCGAGATCCCGCAGCCCCTCCGCGAACGTGGACCGGTTGGCGCCGGTCCGCTCGCAGGCATCCAGGCGGGTGACCGCCATCAGCCACGCGAGCCGCTTGTTCCCATCGATCGCGGCGCTGGTGGCCGCGCTGTTGTCGAACGGCAGTCGCTGCGGGCGCCCCCGGCGCCGCGCCACCGCTGCCGAAACGGCAGTGTTCCCCACTTAGTCCCCGTATCCCGAAATCTCGACCACGCCCCCCGGCGTGCCCACGTCCCCCACGGACGTGACGCTGATCACTTGAAGGTCGGAGAAGTAGGCGACATCGGCGTCGTTTACTCCCCCGCCACAGACCTTTTCGTCATCGGCGCGGGCCTATTGAAACAAATCCCCAACTTGGGTGATGAGATTTCTGAGGTTCTTTACCTTTTCGTGAAACAAACGAGGCCGGTCGTGACATGGGACGGAACGCTGCTCGCCGTGCCATCTCTCGAAGAGGCGCATGCCTCATCGAGAGGCTCTCAGGGGTTCGGGGTCACTTCCGTGCCCTCGAACAGAATCCGAAAGGGACAAACACGCATGACCAGCAGCGGCATCATCAAGCGCGGCCTGGCGACCTCCGCCGTCGCCGCGCTTGCGATCACGGGGCTCGCCACCGGCGCGTCCGCCAACTCCGTCACGGCCCAGCAGGGTGGCGACGACGTCGTCACGCTGTTCTCGCAGTCGACCGGTGAGACCTCGATCCGCAACGACGGCGTGGACACCAAGGTCCGCCTCGCCGCCGGCGCCGGCGCGAACGTCACCTCGGTGACGTTCCAGTACAACGTCGCCGACGAGTGGGTGACCATCGCGGAGGCCACGCGCAACGCGGCCGGCCTCTTCGTCTACGACTGGGACGTGCCCGGCTCGATCCTGGGCGCCTCCGGCGCCGTCCGCGCGGTCAGCACCCCCGACGTGGCGGAGAGCGCCGACTCCGGCACCGAGGTCGACTTCAACGCCGCCGGCGCACCCATCGACTCCGTCGCGCTGACCCCGGGCGCCGGCCCGTTCATGGCCCTGGGCGCCTACGCGAACCCGACGAGTGGCGAGGAGTACGTGACCGTCAGCGGTACCGCCTCCAGCGACGACGACGTCGACGTCTACGTGATCAACGGCGACGAGCAGTTCCTCGACAACGACGCCTCCGACGACTACAGCGAGGGCGACACCGGCTTCGACACCCTGACGGTCGACGGCGGCGCGTTCCGCGACGTCCTGGAGATCACCGGCTACGAGTGGGACGAGCCGTCCACGAACGAGGACCAGCTGGTCCTGGGCGCGGCGAACGACTCCGACACCGTCGAGGCCTACACGCTGTACCGGCAGGAGGTCGCCTCGGTGACCGCCACCGCCGACGTGGACACCGTCATCGCGGGTGAGACCACCGACGTCACCGTGACCGTCACCGACCAGTACGGCAAGCCGATCTACGGCGCCGACGTGGCCCTCGCGGGCTCCATCGAGGGCACCACCGACATCGACGGCATGCTCGTCATCGAGGACGTCCCCGCCGGCACCCACACGTTCTACGTCAACGCCGACGCCGACGCGGCGTTCGACGCCGAGGCCGGCGACGTCGCCGCCGCCGACCTGACGATCGCCGACTACACCCCCGAGGTCACCACGCTGGTGGCCGAGTCCGTCGAGGGCGCCGCGTTCGACATCGACGAGTTCGACGAGGGCGACATCGCGGTCTCGTTCGAGGACCAGAACGGCGACCCGATCTCCGTCACGGGCGACCTGGAGTACTACTGGGTCTGGACCCCGTTCGACGGCGACGCCGTGCGCACGCCCGAGACCGACGTCGCGACCGAGTCCCTGGTCGACGCCGACTCGGTGGCGCTCCTCCCGGCGGGCGACGGCCCCGGCACCTACGAGCTCTTCGCGGGGCTCAGCGGCGACACCCCCGTCGCGTCGAGCCAGCTGCTCTCCGTCGTGATCGGTGAGGCTGAGATCGCCCTCGAGCAGGAGTCCTACGTCGCCGCGTCGGGTGGCACCGTCACCGTCGCCGGTACCGTCCTCCTCGAGGACGGCACCCCGCTGGCCGACCGTGCCCTCACCGTCGACTACTACGCCGGCGACGACGCCGACGTCGCGGCCACGGAGGTCACCACCGACGCCGACGGCAAGTTCTCCGTCGACGTCGTTGACCCGAGCACCGACGGCGAGGCCGAGGTCGACGGCGAGATCGACGTCTACAGCGAGCACCTGATGGCTGGTGACTCCGCGTCCGTCGAGTTCACCTCGGACATCCTCCCGACCGGCTCCGAGATCGAGTTCGACAGCTCCGGTTCCGCGTACAACCCGGGCGAGGCGAAGTGGAACGGGTTCTACCTGCTCGACAACGAGGGGGAGCCGCTGCCCGGCCGCGTGCTGCACCTGACCGTCGACTCCGGCTTCTTCACCGACGGTGACTCCGCCGAGCCGGCCGCGGGCGCCTACACCTCCGGCGTCCTCAACGACCTCGGTACCGAGATGACCGTCATCACCGACGGGGACGGCTACGTCGACTTCGCGACGTCCATCGGCCGCGACGAGGGCTTCGACGACGACGCCATGCACACCGCCACGGTCACCGCGACGATCGGCGACCTCTCGGTCACCGACGACATCGAGTGGGACACCTACGGCGCAGAGAACGTCTCCGAGATCTCGGTCGAGCGGGTCGCCGGCCAGGGTCCCGCCGCCCCGGGTGACGCCGTCGCCTACGACGTGTTCGCCAAGGACCAGTTCGGCAACCCCGTCGTCGGCGTTCCCGTCCAGGTGATCAAGAACGAGATCACCACCGACCTGATCCCCGGCGGCTACATCACCGTCACGGGTTCGGAGATCGAGTCCGACCTGGACACGACCGGTGAGTTCACCGTGGCCTCGGAGCGGGCCGGCGAGTACCTCTTCGACGTCGTCCACACCGGTGACGACGCCGAGATGTACGTCGTCGACGGCGAGAGCCTCGACACCGAGTACGTCTCCGCCGACACCGAGTTCGTCGAGGAGTGGTACGTCGCCGAGGCGACCGACTTCGAGCTCGCTGCCCCGGAGAGCGTCGACATCGAGGACGTCGCCATCGTCACGGCGACGGTCGTGGACCAGAAGGGCGCCGTGCTCGAGGGTGCCGAGGTCGTCTTCGCCCGCCAGGGTGCGGCCAACTTCACCGCCACCACCGACGCCAACGGCGTCGCGTCGTACGCCTTCACGTCGGACGAGGCCGGTGTCCAGAAGGTCACCGCGATCCTCGGCACCATGACCAAGAGCGTCTCGATCACCTTCACGAAGGAGAGCGACCCGCTGAAGGCCCGCATCGCGCTGGCGAACAAGGCCAAGAAGGACCAGCTCACGGTCAAGGCTTCCGAGGGCGGCGTGAAGGTGCGCTTCTTCAAGAAGACCAAGAGCGGCCAGGAGTTCCTCGGCAGCGACTTCGCTGACGCCAGCGGTGTCGCCCAGCTCAAGGTGAAGGACGCCAACGGCAAGAAGTTCACGAAGTACTTCGCGAAGGTCTCCAGCCTCACGGAGAAGGTCACCACCGCGACCAAGCGGATCCGCTGACCCAGGCGGTCGGCTGAGGTCCCGCTGAGGGGCCGCCCCGGGCGCTGAGCCCGGGGCGGCCCTGCGGTGGACACAGGCGCGGTCCGGACCAAATTCTTCCCGTCGCTGCGAGTATTCGGTCCGGACCGCTTGGCCGCTATCCAAGCATGACCCACCTGCCCGTCCGGGCAGGTGGGGGTGGTAAGCAGCGGATCCGGAGGCTGACCCGGGGGCAATGCCCTCGGGTCACTTGCCTTTTTCGGGGGCCGCGCGGAGGTGGTTTCGAGGCTCGGCGCCGGGGCGCCTCGCACCTCAACCCAAGGGTTTCGAGGCTCGGCGCCGGGGCGCCTCGCACCTCAACCACCGGTGGGCTCGCTTCGCTCGCACCTCAACCACCGGTGGGCTCGCTTCGCTCGCACCTCAACCACCGGTGGAGCATCAGCGGCCGGTGGTGCGGCTTCCCAGCAGCGCGGCCATGGCGGCGGAGCCGAGCAGCTTCTCCTGCTCGACGGACTCGGCGAGCAGCAGGGTCGCCGGGTCGGCGTACTCGTCGACCGTGAGGCCGAGCAGGCGCTTGGCGGCGCGGGTGGTCTCCGGGTGCTGGGCGGCCATGTGCCGGGCCAGGTCCATCGCCTCGGTGTGCGGGTCGTCGGCGACGCGGGTGGCCAGGCCGATCGACGCGGCCTCGGTGCCGCTCACCTCCCGAGCGGTATAGACCAGTTCGCGGAGTACGTCCGCCCGGACCAGGCCACGGAGCAGCGGGAACCCGGCCATGTCCGGCACCAGCGCCCAGCGGGCCTCCATCACCGCCAGCCGCGCGTCGGGACGGGCGATCCGCAGGTCCGCGCCGAGCGCGATCTGGAGGCCGCCGCCGAAGCAGACGCCCTCGATGGCCGCGATCACCGGCACGGGCAGCGCCCGCCATCCCCAGGCGACCTGTTGGAAGGCGTTGGCGGGGCCGTGCGTCCGCGCCTGAAGCCCCTGGTCAGCGGGCCCGCCGGCGAGGAGCGAGAGGTCGATGCCGGCCGAGAACGCCCCGCCGGCCCCTGAGAGCACGACCGCGCGCACGTCGTCGCGGGCACCCAGGTCCTCGATCGTCGAGAGAATGGCCTCGAACATCGCGGTGTCCAGGGCGTTGCGCTTGGCTGAACGGTTCAGGACGACGTCGGCCACGCCGTCGGTTACGTTCACCAGCACGCGGACGTCGGTCTCGCTCATGTACATGCCTCCAGGATTTCTGTGACAGCGTGTCGCATGTCACCTATTGTGACGTGTAACACGTTCTAGGATCGCATGCGCATCGAGCGGCGGGGGGCCGTTCGACATGGGGGGAGCACCGTCGTGGTGGGGTGGGACGAACGGCTCGGCCGGATGGTCCAGGCGCGGGAGAGATCCGCGCCGGTCGCCGGCGCGCGCAGCGAGCGAGCGGCGTCGTACGTCGTGCGCAACGCCCAGCGCGTCGTCCTGGCCTGGCTCGCGCTCGCCGTCGTGCTCAACATCCTCATTCCCCAGATCGAGTCGATCGCCGGCCAGGACGCCTCGCCGATGGTGCCACCCGACGCTCCCTCGCTGGTCGCCGCGGCGCAGATGGACCAGGCGTTCGGCAACGGCCGCAGCGAGAGCCCGCTGGTCATCGCGGTGGAGCGGCCGGGCGGCCTGCGCGTGGAGGACCAGCAGTACCTGGTCAAGCTCGCCCAGCAGCTGCGCCGCGACTCGGCCGACATCGCCTTCGTCCAGGACATCGCCGACGCCGACCTGCGCGACGCGCTGACCAGCGAGGACGGTGAGGCCCGGTACCTGCTGGTCGGGATCACCGGACCGACCGGCGCGCCCGCCTCGATCACCCAGGTGGAGGAGGTCCGCGAGCGCGCCGCCGGCCTGAAGCCGGCCGGCCTCACCGTCGCGGTGACCGGCCCGACGGCCACCGTCGCCGACCTCGCCACCGCCACCGAGGGCAGCGTCCTGCCGATCACCCTGATCACGGTCGTCCTCATCGCCCTGATCCTGCTGGCGATCTACCGCTCCTTCGTCACCGCCGGGCTGATCCTCGGCGTCGTGGGGATCGGCCTGGCGGTCTCCCGGTCCGTCGTGGCGGCCTGCGGGCTCTCCGACGTCTTCGCCGTCTCCACCTTCGCCAGCACCTTCCTCACCGCCATCGTGCTCGGCGCCGGCACCGACTACGCCGTCTTCCTGGTCAGCCGCTACCACGAGCAGCGGCGCCTCGGCGTCCCCCCGGAGCGCGCCGCGATCAACGCGGCCGGCCGGATCGCCAGCGTGATCGCCGGCTCCGCGCTGACCGTCATGCTCGCCACGATGGTGATGGCGCTGGCCGCGCTCGGGTTCTTCTCCACCACCGGTCCCGCCCTCGCGGTCGCCGTCGCCGTCAACCTCGCGGTCGCGCTCACCCTCACCCCCGCGCTGCTGGCGCTCGCCGGCAAGCGGGGCCTGGTCGAGCCGCGACCCCCGGGCGCCGGCGGCGCGATGTGGACCAGGGTCGCCGCGGTGGTCACCGCCCGGCCGGACCGGATGCTCGCGCTGTCGCTGGTCCCCCTCGTCGCGCTCGCCTGCTTCTACCCGCTGGTCGACCTCTCCTACAACGGTCGCCGGACGCAGCCGGACACCACGCAGAGCAACGTCGGCTACGACCTGCTGGCGCGGCACTACCCGATCAACGAGGTCCTCCCGGACTACCTGCTGGTGCACGCCGACCACGACCTGCGCAACGCCAAGGACCTCGCGCTGCTCGAGCGCGCCGCGTCGGAGATCTCCCGCAAGGACGGGATCGACATGGTCCGGGGCATCACCCGGCCGCTCGGCAAGCCGATCAAGCAGGCCTCGATCGGCTACCAGAACAAGCAGATCGGCGAGAAGCTGCAGACCGCGACCGAGGAGGTGCTCGCCGGGTCCGACGACGCCGACCAGCTCTCTGAAGGCGCCGGCCGCCTCTCGGACGGCGCCGGCCGGCTGGTCGACGGCACGCGGTCGGCCATCGACGGCGCCGACCGGCTCGCCGACGGGAGCGGCGACCTCGCCGCCGGCGTACGACGCCTCGTCGACGGCGCCGACGAGGCGCTGGCCGGCGGCGGGCGGCTGCGCTCCGGCGCGGCCGACCTCGCCGACGGGCTGGACTTCGCGGCCTCGCAGGTGCAGGTGGCGGTTGACGGGCTGGCGGCCGTGTACGACGGGATGCGGTTGTGCGGCCTGAGCATCGTCTGCCACCAGGCGCGCGAGGGCGTCCGGAAGATCTGGGTCGCCGAGCGTGATCAGCTGCTCCCGGGGCTGCGCGAGGCGGCGGCCGGCGCCCGCAAGCTGGCCAACGGCGCCGGCGACCTGCAGGCGGGCATGCGCCAGCTGCAGTCCGGCCTGCGGCAGGTCCGGGCCGGCGCCGACGAGCTCGAGGCGGGCCAGCGGACCTTCGCGAACAAGCTCGACAAGCTGGCCGACGGCGCGGGCAAGCTCGCCACCGGAGCCGGCGACCTGGAGAGCAGCACCCAGGAGGTCACCACCACGCTGCCCGACCTCGAGCAGGGGATGAACGATGCCGTCGACCACCTGACCAGGACCGGGACCTTCGCGAAGGACCCCAGCATCGGCGGCTTCTACCTGCCTCCGGCGGCCCTGAAGAACAAGCGGTTCGCGGCGGCCCGGGGCCTCTTCCTCTCCGAGGACGGGCGGACCGCTCGGTACGTCGTCCTCGGCAGCACCGACGCCTTCGAGTCCGCCGCCTCCGCCCGGATCCCCGTGATCCGGGACAGCGTCGTCGAGTCGCTCTCTGACACCCGCCTGGCGAGCGCCGACGTCTCGATGGCGGGCATGGCCGCCACCAACGCGGACCTCGCCGACTACGCCGGCCGCGACATGCGGCTGATCGGCACCGGCGCGCTGATCGCCGTCTTCCTGGTGCTGCTGGTGCTGCTGCGCGGCCTGGTCGCCGCGGTGCTGCTGATGAGCACCGTCGTCCTCTCCTTCGCCGCCGCCATGGGAGCGTCGGTGCTGATCTGGCAGGTCTTCCTCGGCCAGCAGCTGAGCTGGACGGTGACCGCGGTGTCGTTCGTGGTGCTGGTCGCCGTCGGCGCCGACTACAACCTGCTGCTCACCAAGCGGATCCACGAGGAGGCGCCGGACGGCTCGCGTGCCGGCATCGCGCGGGCCACCGCGATGACCGGCGGCGTGATCACCTCGGCCGGAGTGATCTTCGCGGCGAGCATGTTCGCGCTGATGGCCGGCTCGGTGCTGACCATGGTGCAGGTCGGGCTGGCGATCGGGATCGGGCTGCTGCTCGACACCTTCGTGGTGCGCTCGCTGCTGGTGCCCTCGATCGCCACCATCCTCGGCCCCAAGCTGTGGTGGCCGATGCGGGCGCCGGCGCCCGCGGCGGCCGGGAGCTCCTGAGGCGGCTCCGGGTCGGGGCGGGGCGGCGGGTCGGGTGCGGGCCAGGGGGCGTGTCGTGTGCCTGAGGCATCGGGGTGGCGGGGTGTGGGGCACACGAGCGCTGCCCGGGTCGGGTCGGCCAGGGGTGGGTCGTGTGCCTGAGGCATCGGGGTGGCGGGGTGTGGGGCACACGAGCGCTGCCCGGGTCGGGTCGTGTGCCTGAGGCATCGGTATAGCGGGGTCTGGGGCACACGACCCCGCTCCGATCAGGATCAGCCCAGCGCGCGGTACGCCAGGCTCCCCGGCACCCGCTGCCACACCCCGGCGCCGCCGACCGCGTCCCGGGGGATCTCGCGCTTGAGCACCTTGTTGGTCGGCGTCCGTGGCAGCGCGTCGACCACGCGGACCACCGCGGGCACCCACTTCGTGCCCAGGTCGGGCTGGGCCTCGAGGAACCGCGCGAAGCAGTCGGGGTCGAAGGCGGTCCCCGGCCGCGCCTCCGCGACGGCGCAGACGCGGTCGCCCACCACCGGGTCCGGGATCGCCACCACGGCGACCGCCGCGAACCCGTCGAAGCGGACCAGCAGCCGCTCGATCGGCGCGGTGGCGAGGTTCTCACCGTCCACCCGCAGCCAGTCGCCCGAGCGCCCGGCGAAGTAGAAGTACCCCGCCGCGTCGCGGTAGGCGAGGTCGCCGCTCCACGACCAGCCGTGGCGCAGCCGCGCTGCCTGGGCCTCGGGGTTGTTCCAGTAGCCCTCGAAGAGCGCGGCGCCGTCCCGGTGGACGATCTCGCCGATCGCCTCGTCGCCGTTGAGCAGCCGCCCGCGCTCGTCGAACTCCGCCGGCGGGCACTCGGTGAGCGTCTCCGGGTCCATCACCACGGTCGCCGGCGTCGGCGCGAGCCCGAGCGACCCGGGTGGGGTCTCCGCGGTCCGGATGATCTGGATCTCGCCCTCGCTGGAGCCGAACGAGTCGATCACCCGGCAGCCGAACCGCCGGCCGAAGGCCGCGATGTCGCCCTCCGCCGCCTCGTTGCCGAACGCGATCCGCAGCGGGTTGTCCGCGTCGTCCGCGCGCTCCGGCGTGGCCAGGACGTACGCCAGCGGCTTGCCGACGTAGTTGAAGAAGGTCACGCCGTAGCGCCGCACGTCCGCCAGCCACGCCGAGGCCGAGAACCGGCGGCGCAGCACGATCGTGCCGCCCACCGCGACGGCCGGGGCGATCCCCGCCATCAGCGCGTTGGAGTGGAACATCGGCATCACCACGTAGAAGACGTCGGCGGCGGTGAGGTCGCGCCGCTCGGCCTGCTGCGCGGCGATCCGGCCCATCCGCGCCTGCGTGCAGATGACGGCCTTCGGCGCGGAGGTGGTGCCGCTGGTGAAGACCAGCGAGAACGGCGTCGCCGGGTCGACCTCGGCGGCCCTGGCCGAGGCGACGTCGAGCGGGTCCGTCGCGGCCAGCCGGGCGCCGTACGACGGCTCGTCGACGTACAGGGTCCGCTCGGCGGCCACGGGCGTGGTGAGGCCCTGCAGCAGCGCGCGGCGGCCGTCGTCGACGACGAGCACCTGGCACTCGGTGAAGGTGATGTCACGGGCCAGGTCGGGGCCCCGCCGGGTCGGGTTGATGCCGACCCCGGTGGCGCCGGCGAGGGAGCAGGCCACCCACCAGAACAGGTGCTCGGCGGTGTTCTCCAGGGCGAGGCCGACGTGCCAGGGACCCGGGGGCGCTGCGGCGACCTGGGCGCGGAGGTCGCGCAGCAGGCCCGCGCGGCGCCGCCCCTCGGCGATCACCTCCGCCCAGGTCCAGGAGCGCTCCTCGAACCAGAGCGCGGTGGCGTCGTCCCCGGCACGGGCCGCGAGCAGCGCGGCGAAGGTGGGAGCGGTCACCCGCCCATCCTGCCGCCGGTACGGCGGCCGGGTCGGTGGATCCCGGTGAGCGGGTCAGCGCTCGGGCTGGGGCTCCTCGGCGGCGGGCTCCTCCGCCACGATCTCCTCCGCGCCGATCTCGTCCGCCACGATCTCGTCCGCGACGATCTCCTCCGCGCCGGGCTCCTCGATGTGGGTCTCGGCGAGCAGGTACTGGGCGAGCCGCCCGTCGGCGTGCCGCTCCGCGTGCACCGGGTCGGGGATCATCCGGCCCTCGGCGGTGTCCCAGAACCGGTCGACGCGGACCGCGACACCGCGGGCCACCTTCCCCGTCGCGCCACGGTGCGGGATGTAGGGGTGCGGGCGGGTCGGCGCCTTCAGCTCGCTGCGGTACAGCCGCTCGGCGAGCTCGTTGCGGTGCTCGTCGTGGGGGAGGGCGGCGACGAGGTCCTCCTCGAGGACCATGTACTCCTCGAACGCCTCGTCCACCTCGGCCCAGACGGCCCGCCACGGCCGCTTCACGTCGTACGTGGAGCCGTAGAGCTTGGCCTTGGTGTGCGCCAGGGCCTCCTCCAGGTGCTTGCTGGCGGCGGTGAACGCCTTGGCCTGAGCCTTGCCGTCGGCGAGGTGCGCGGCGAACTCGGGTACGAGCACTGCGTTGGCGGCGGCGACGTGCCGACTGGTGCTGGCCAGGAACCGGTCGGTGGCCGGGAAGCGGTCGCGCGGACGGTCCTTGGTGGGCATGCTCGCCTGGGCGTGGGCGAGCCGTGAGGCGAGCACCTCGTGCGTCATCTGGATGGTGGTCCCGAGCTGGTCACGCATCTTCCTGTCCGTTCTCTCGTGCCCCGGTCCTTCCATGGTGCGCCGGTCCAGACCACTAGACAAGGGACGCAAGACCCGGGCGCGCGGGGCCGACCGGGCGGCGTACCGGTCGAAAAATGCGCGAACCGGCAGAAACTGACGGTCAGTCTCTGCCGGCTCGCGGACGCTGCTGGCTCAGGCCTGCGGGAAGGTCGGGTACTCGACGCCCGAGATGTACTGCACGGTTCGGACCACCTGGCAGGAGTAGCCGAACTCGTTGTCGTACCAGACGTAGAGGATCGCGCTGTCGCCGTCGACGATCGAGGCGTTGCCGTCGATGATCGAGGCGGCCCGCGAGCCGATGAAGTCGCTGGAGACCGCGTCGCTGGCCACCGTGTAGTCCAGCTGGCGGCGCAGCTCGCCGGTCAGCGAGACATCGCGCAGGTGCTCGTTGACCTCCTCGCGGGTCGTCTCCCGCTTCAGCTGGAGCGAGAGGATCGCGATCGACACGTCCGGGGTGGGGACGCGGATCGAGTTGCCGGTGATCTTCGCCTTCAGGTCCGGCAGCGCCTTGGCGACGGCGGAGGCGG
This sequence comes from Nocardioides sp. YIM 152588, assembly GCF_040191335.1. Taxonomy (NCBI): domain Bacteria; kingdom Bacillati; phylum Actinomycetota; class Actinomycetes; order Propionibacteriales; family Nocardioidaceae; genus Nocardioides; species Nocardioides sp. YIM 152588. The sequence continues at coordinate 202,822 of NZ_JBEGDJ010000002.1, forward strand.
CGCCGGTCTCGGTCAGCACCAGGTTCAGCGGGGCCGAGCGGCCGCGGCGGTCGGCCTTGTGGTGGTTGTCGAGCAGGTTCTGGTCGTTGGTGAACGAGTGCACCGTCTCCACGTGGCCGCGGACGATGCCGAACTCGTCCTCCATCGCCTTCAGCGGCGGGACGATCGCGTTGGTGGTGCAGGACGCGCAGGAGAGCACGTTCTCGGACGGGTCCACGCCCTCGTGGTTGACGCCGTGCACGATGTTCGGCACGTCGCCCTTGCCCGGCGCGGTGAGCAGCACCTTGGCGATGCCGGGGCGCAGGTGCTTCGAGAGGCCCTCGCGGTCGCGCCACTTGCCGGTGTTGTCGATCAGGATCGCGTCGTTGATCCCGTACGCCGAGTAGTCCACCGTCGACGGGTCGTCGCTGTAGATGAACTTGATCGCGTTGCCGTTGGCGATGACGAGGTCGTTCTCCTCGTCCACGGTGATGGTGCCGTTGAACTGGCCGTGCACCGAGTCGCGGCGCAGCATCGAGGCGCGCTTGGCCAGGTCGCCCTCGCCGCCCTTGCGGACCACGACCGCGCGCAGGCGCAGGCCGTTGCCGGAGCCGGCCTTCTCGACCAGGAGGCGCGCCACGAGGCGGCCGATGCGGCCGAAGCCGTACAGCACGACGTCCTGCGGGCCGGCGGCCTCGCGCTTGTTCTCGCCGGTCGCGCCGGCCAGGGCCTCGGCGGTGAACTCGGCGACGCCCAGGCCGCGGGTGTCGGCCTCGTAGGCGGCGAGCAGCAGCGCGAGGTCGATCTTCGCGGCGCCGATGTCGAGGCCGGCGATCGCCTCGAGGAAGGGGAACGTGTCGACGACGGAGAGCTCCTCGCCGCCGATCATCCGGGCGAACCGGTGCGTCTTGAGGATGCTGATGACCGACTTGTTCACCAGCGAGCGGCTGTGCAGGAGGATCGTGACGTCCTTCTCGCGGTGCAGCTTCCCGATGATCGGGATCATCGCCTCCGCGATCTCCTCGCGGCTCTTCCAGCGGGTGAACAGGTCTTCAGTGACGCTCACGGACTTCCCCTAGGGACGACGACAAACCGGAGCGATGCTAGGTGCAGGTGCCCGGGCGCCCTATCTCGCGGGGGCGACTTGGACCGTTCCAACCCGCCGCTGTGACCGGAATCTCACTGCGACGCGCCGGACGACGCCTCCGCCCGCGCCGCGCGCATGATCTGCTCCAGCCCCCACGTCAGGTGGGCCCGGTCGTGCTCCGCGGCCATCAGCTCGTACCCGATCAGGGTGCTCATCGCCCAGACCGCGAACGCCTCGGCCCGGGCGGGCCCGACCAGTGCGGCGACGGCGTCGTGGACGACCCGGTACCGCGCCTCGTCCACCTGCTGCTGCACCGCCCCGACCCGGTCGTCGACGCCGGCCCAGACCCGGATGGCGGCCTCGGTGCGGTGCTGGAGCTCGGAGCCGGCCGCGGCCAGGTGGCGCAGCCGTTGGGCGGGGTCCTTGTGGGACCGGGCCAGGGCGATCGTCTGCTGGGTCCGCTCCCGCAGCCAGGTGGCCAACAGGCTGTCGGTGAACTCCTGCCAGTTCTCGAAGGAGTGGTAGAAGGCGCCGGTCGTGACCCCCAGGCGGCGGCACAGCGGGGCGAGCTTGAGCCCGCCGTACCCGTCCGTCGCCAGGATCTCGTTGGCCGCCTCGAACCACACCGCCCGCAGCGCCTCGTTGCGCTTCGTCCGTCCCATCGCGGTTTCCCTCCCGCTCGCGTTGCCCCCGAGGGCCGTCATGCTAGGGCGCCCGAGCGCCGACGATGGGTGAGAAAGGTGCGGAAGTCACCACGTGGCGCACCCTAGGATCGTCACGTGGTCGAGACCGAGTGGCTCAATGACGACCAGCAGCGCGCCTGGCGCTCCTGGCTGGACGCCAATGCCCAGCTCACGGTCGCGCTGCACCGCGGGCTGCAGGCGAGCAGCGGGCTCTCGCTCGCCGACTACGACATCCTGGTCGCGCTGACCGACGTCCCGGAGCGCTCGCTGCGGATGTACGAGATCGGCGACCGCCTCCAGTGGGAGAAGAGCCGGGTCTCCAAGCAGGTCGCCCGGATGGCCGCCCGCGGCCTGGTACGGCGGCGCGAGTGCGTCGACGACCGGCGCGGCGCGTTCGTGGACCTGACCGACGAGGGCCAGGCGGCGATCGAGGCCGCCGCGCCCGACCACGTCGACCTGGTGCGCTCCGCGGTCTTCGCCGGGCTGAGCGCGGAGCAGGTGGCGACGCTGGCCGAGGTCACCGACGCGATCCTGCAGCGGCTGGCCGAGATCGAGGGCGGCGACGCCGAGGGCGGGCGCCGCGCCGCCAGCTAGTCGCCCCTGCCCGCGCCGAGGGGTCGGCGAGCGCTGGTCGGTGTGCGGCCCCGTGGGTCGGGTCGTGTGCCTGAGGACCCGCCTGGGCGATGCCTCAGGCACACGACCCGACCCACGTGGGGGTAGCCACCCGCGAGACCGGGGTCGTGTGCCCGACACCCGCCCATGGGCCGGTCTCAGGCACACGACGCGCCCCGGCGCGGCACCGGCGCGGCACGAGCGCGCCGCGGCCGATCAGCCCAGGATGTCCTGCACCGCGAGCGACGCGAACGCCATCGCCGCGCCGAGCGGGGCGCCCGGGCCCGGGTAGGCGGAGCCGAAGACGGACGCGGTGGAGTTGCTGGCGGCGTACAGGCCCGGGATCGGGGCGCCGGAGGCGTCGAGCACCCGCGCGGCGGCGTCGGTGACCAGGCCGCCCTTGGTGCCGAGGTCGGAGAGCACGAACCGGGCGGCGTAGAACGGCGGTGCCGCGAGCGGGACCAGTGCCTTGTTGGGGCTGCCGCCGCCGGCGAAGAAGGTGTCGTACTCGTCCGCGCCGCGGCCGAAGTCCTCGTCCACCCCGGTGGCGCAGAAGCCGTTGAACCGCTCCACCGTCTCCGCGAGCGCCACGGCGTCCAGGCCGGTCGCCTCGGCGAGGCCGTCGAGCGTGTCGGCGCGCACCCAGGTGCCGGCGGCGAGGTGCTCGGCCGGGTCGCCCTCGGGCATCGCGATCGCGGGCAGCCGACCGCCCTCCGCGCTGTCGAAGAGGAACCACGACGGCACCCGCTCCGGCGCGGCGGCCATCGCCCGGCCGAACCGGTCGTAGGGGAGGCACTCGTTCGCGTAGCGGCGGCCCGTGGCGTCGACCATCAGCCCGCTGCGGAAGCCGAGCGTGAACGTGCCCGAGCCGTCCGGCTGCTGCAGCCCGGGGCAGAACCAGCCCTCGCCGGAGAAGTCGGTGGCGGCGCCGACCGCGGCCGCCGCGTCGATCACCTCGCCGGTGTTGGTGCCCGCGGGGGCCATCGTCCAGGCGGCGCTGCCCGGGGTGCCGTGCTCCTTGCGGCGCTCCTCCGAGCCCTCGAAGCCGCCGGCCGCGACCAGGATCCCGCGCCGTGCGAGCACCTCGACCCGGCCGTCGGGACCCTTGACGAGAACGGTGTCGGCGCGGCCCTCGGGGTTCCGGCCGAAGCCCTCCACCCGGTGCCCGGTGGCGATCGTGCCGCCGTCGCGGACCAGCATCGCGGCCAGCCGCCCGATCAGCGACTGACCGCCGGAGAGCGTGGAGCGCCCCGGCAGCCCGACGCGGTCCTTGTCGACGGGCGGTCGGAGGATCGCGGTGACCGCGGGGTCGAGCTCGGCGCGCTTGATCGCCGACGGCTGGATCGAGCGGCCCATCGGGACCCGGCCGGGCGCGTCGTAGTACTCGGCGAACGGGATCCACTCGAACGCCATCAGCGGGTCCGCCTCCAGCCGGGCGACCAGCCGTGGCGCCTCCGCCAGCAGCGCCTCGACCCGGTCGGTGGCCGGGTCGTCGAGCACCGCCGCCAGGTAGGCCCGCGCACCCTCGGTCGAGTCCGGCAGGCCGGCCCGCTGCTGCACCTCGCTGCCGGGGAGCCAGCACGCGCCGCCCGAGTAGGCCGACGTGCCGCCGATCAGGCCCGTCCGCTCCAGCACCAGCGTGCTCAGCCCGGCCGCGGCCGCGAGGGCCGCCCCGGTGAGGGCGCCGCCGCCCGAGCCGACCACGACCACGTCGTACTCCCGCTGCAGCTCCGCAGCTCCCACGATCTCGCTCACGCGGGAACGATAACGTGTTCTAGTTTCGGTCGGCAGGTGTCGCTTGCGGACCGCGTCCCGGTCCTCCACGGTGAGAGGTGTGGCGGCACGGGTCGAGGTGGTCGGCGCCGGCGAGCCGGTGCTGGTGATCCAGACCGCGCTGACCGCCGACGAGCTGCTGCCGCTGGCACGGGGGATCGCGGCCCACCGGTTCGAGGTCCACCACCTCCACCGCGACGGGTACGACGGCAGCGGCTCCCGCGGGCGCGGCAGCGTGCCGGGCGACGCCGCCGACGCGGCGGCGTACCTGCGCTCGCTCGACCGGGGACCGGTCCACGTGGTCGGCGCCAGCTACAGCGCGGCCGTGGCGCTGGCGCTCGCCGCCGCCGAGCCGGCGCTGGTGCGGAGGCTGGCCGTCGTGGAGGCGCCGCCGACCGGGACCGCGGGCGCGGCCGAGTTCCGGGCGGCTGGCCGGGACCTGCAGCGCGCCGCCCGAGCGGACGGCGCGGCCGCCTTGGAGGTGTTCATGACCGGCCTCGTCGGCCCGGACTGGCGGGAGCGCCAGGAGCGGGACCTGCCGGGGTCGGTGGCCGTCATGGAGCGGGACGCGGCGACCTTCTTCGGCTCCGACGTGCCGGCACTCTCCGAGTGGCGCCTCACCGACGCGGACGCGGCCCGGGTCGCCGCACCGACGCTGTATGTCGGCGGCGCCGACACCCACCCCTGGTTCGTCGAGATGCGCGACCGCCTGGCCGCCCTGCTGCCGCTGGTCGAGGTCGCCGTCGTGGCCGACGGCGACCACCAGGTCGCGGCCGACCGCCCCGGCGAGGTCGCGGCGTTGGTCGCCGGCCACCTGCGGGCGATGTAACACGCTGTTGCGGCGTCTGGCCGGTCGTCGGCCTCGGTAGAAGCCCGTCGCATCGGGCTGGGAGCGCCGTGGACGTCCGTGAAGTGCGGCGGACAGCGTGTTACATGTCCTGCCTTACATGTCCTGCCTTACATGTCCTGCCTTACATGTCCTGCCTTACATGCCCTGCCTTACATGCCCTGCCGCGCCGCCGCGTCCGAACCGGCCGTGGGATCCTTGCTGCCCATGGGCCAGGGCCACTCGCACCGCGCCGGACGTGACCTCGACGATCGGGTACGGGTCGGCGGCCCGGCCAGGATCGCGCTACTCGCCTCGCTCGCCGTCGCACTCCTCGTCGCCGTCGTCGGGATCGTGGCCTGGTGGCCCTCCGGGGACGACGTGGTGGACCGCGGCGCGGCCCAGTTCGCCGCGCCCGGCGTCACCTTCCCGATCGGGGAGGTGACGGCCGCCGCCCGCGTCTGCGGCGACGACGAGCGCCCCGGCGAGGCGGACTGCGGCACGCTCACGGTCGACGTCGGCGAGGACGGCGAGGTGGTGGTGCCGGTGCCGCGGGAGGTGACCGAGTCGGGGCTGACCGCCGGGGACAGCGTGGAGCTGATGCGGCTGCCCGTCGAGGGCGGCGAGGCGACGTACTCCTACTTCGCCACCGACCGCGACGCCGAGCTGCTCTGGCTCGCGCTGCTCTTCCTGGTCGTCGTGGTCGCCACCGCACGGTGGCGCGGCGTCTTCGCCCTCGTCGGCCTGGCCTGCGGCGGCGCGGTCGTGTGGTGGTTCATGCTGCCGGCGCTGCTGCACGGCGCGCCCGGCATGGGGGTCGCCTTCGCCGGCTCGACCGCGATCATGTTCGTGGTCCTCTACACGACCCACGGGCTGTCGCTGCGGACCAGCACCGCCCTGGCCGGGACGCTCGTCGGCGTCGCGCTGACCGCCGGGATCGGGTGGGTCGCCATCGGCGGCACCCACCTGACCGGCATCTCGGACGAGTCCGGCGGGCTGCTGTCGACGTTCGCCGCGGACCTCGACTTCCAGTCGCTGCTGGGCTGCGCGCTCGTGATCGCCGGCCTCGGTGTGCTCAACGACGTCACCATCACCCAGGCCTCCTCGGTGTGGGAGCTGCGGGCCGCGGCGCCGCAGGCCTCGCGGATGGCGCTGTTCGCCAGCGGGATGCGGATCGGGCGCGACCACATCGCGTCCACGATCTACACGATCGTCTTCGCCTACGTCGGCACGTCGCTGCTGGTGCTGATGCTGCTGCGGGTCTACGACCGGCCGCTGATCGACCTGCTCTCCACCGAGGAGCTCGCCGAGGAGATCGTGCGCACGCTGACCACCTCGATCGGGCTGGTGCTGGCCGTGCCCATCACCACCGCGATCGCTGCCCTCATCGTCAGCGGCCCCGTCGCCGCCGAGGACGTCAGCCCCTCGGAGGAGCCCACGCCAGCTGCACCGTGACCGGCGGGCGGCCGCGGAGCGCGAGCTCGGCCCGCCCGTCCCGCCCGTCGAGCGTCAGGACCGCGGCGCCGAGGCGGGCCAGCGCCTCCGCCGCCTCCGAGCGCGGTACGGCGGCGCGCGGGTCGTTCGGCGCACGCTGGGCCAGCAGCAGGTGCAGGCCGACGTCGCGGGCATGGGGGAGCAGGGGCAGCAGCGGGCCGAGCGGACCGCCGCGGTCGCCCGCCGACCACGGGCCGTCGGCGAGCAGGTCGGCGTCGTCGACGACCACGAACACCTCCGCGCCCGACCACCAGGACCGCTCCCGCAGCTCCCGCGGCGTCACCTCGGGCCCCGGGAGCCGTCGGCGCAGGTAGGTGGCGAGGTCGGCCAGCGCCGCCGCGGCCGCCTCCGCCGACGGGGCGTGGGCGAGCAGGTGCTCCGGCGGTACCTCGCCGAGCAGGGAGCGTCGCGGGTCGACCACCAGGAGCTGGGCCCGGCCGGGCACCCGGCTCCGGACCACCTCCCGGCAACAGGCGCGCAGCAGCGCGGTCCGGCCCGAGCCGGCGGCGCCGAGCACCAGCAGGTGCGGGTTGGCGTCGGCGTCGAGCGCGGCGGGGGCCAGGTCCGGCTCCGCCAGGCCGACCAGCAGCCGGAGGTCGTCGAACCCGCCACCGACCTGGGCCGCGCCGCCGGATCTCCGGTGGCGGGGTGGTGGCGGTGCTTGCCGCCTTCGCGCTGCTGGTGACGGTCGCCGGCGTCC